>JAFXMW010000046.1 GCA_017530105.1 Bacteroidales bacterium | reverse complement strand
TGTTGTGAATTGCTTAAAAAGAGAACATTGACATCATCAATAAACAACTGTTTTCAAATTGTGTTGTCTTCATGACTTGTTGTGAATTGCTTAAAAAGAGAACATTGACATCATCAATAAACAACATTTGCGGAGAAAGAAAATCAGTAGTATGGTTGTGAATTGCTTAAAAAGAGAACATTGACATCATCAATAAACAACGTATTCGTTTTGTATTTGTTTTGTGATGCGTTGTGAATTGCTTAAAAAGAGAACATTGACATCATCAATAAACAACGCCACGGACCATATTACACTTATATAATTAGTTGTGAATTGCTTAAAAAGAGAACATTGACATCATCAATAAACAACGTTTTGTGATGCAAAATTACTACAAATTTTGTTGTGAATTGCTTAAAAAGAGAACATTGACATCATCAATAAACAACATGATTGTGGTATTTGGATGAGTATCAATGTGTATGAGACTGTTGATGGTAAGAAAAATCCCGTCTTATTGGGCGGGATTTTTGTTTTGTATGATGTTTTTTTCAATTCTAATAGGGTTAGAAAAGTTCTAATTGTTGACCGGGAGCATTTGGGGGGACTTCCTTTTTGCAGATGTATAGTTCAATGTCCGCAAATTGTTTGTCAGTTATGGTGAGACATCCAACTTGTCCATATTGTGGTAACATTGCTCGGACCCGACGTAAGTGGACGTCAGCGTTTTCGCGGCTGGCGCAATGGCGTACATAGATGGAGAATTGGAACATGGTGAATCCGTCGGCCAGGAGGTGCTTACGGAAGTCGGTGGCGGCTTTGCGCTCCTTTTTGGTGTCGGTGGGCAGGTCGAAGAATACAAGCAGCCACATGATGCGGTATTCACTGAAGCGGTCCATCACATTTCAGGGTAGGATATTTTGCGGCTTTCTCCGGCAAAGCAGCGTGCAAGGGAGGCGGTGGTTTGGCTGGCGGCCACCATTAGGGGACTGCGTTGGCCGCCAATGTGTACCTCAAGGGTGGGGACGGTGAGCAGACAGCGTTTGATGTCGGTGTTGACTTCGGCGGTATGGGGGAATTGACGGATGGTTTGTATGACGAGACGGTCGATATAGGGTCGGTAGGGCTCCATGATGTCGTCGGCTAAGCAGTAGGCATTGTAGCGGTTGTGGTGATGGATGCCGAGGGTGGGGAGGAGGCCGCTGCTTACCAATGCGCGGGCAATGACAGCACGCAAGATGGCGTATCCGTAGTTGAAGAAGTTGTTTGGATATGATTCGTCGCGGCTGCGGGTGAAGTCTCTCATGTCGGGCAGGAGTTGAGTCCAGTAGTAGGCAGCGGCGCGGCCTTCGAGGTTGGTACTGTCACCGGAGCGCACTTCGGCAACCCAGGATGTCATGTTTCCAGTCTCGGTGCTGTGCAGTTCGCGCAGCAGGGCTGCTTGGTTGAGGATTTTCTGCTGCACGGTCTGCTGCCACAGCTGTTTGCGCAAGGGCAGGGAGGCTGACAGCTGTTCTTGGAAACGCTCACTCTGCACGGAGTGACCTTCGAGCGGGAGCATAAGCCCCACGGGCATGTGGTGGCTGTCGCAGGTGATGACGGAAGCGTTGTTGTCGAGCAGGGCAGCCATGAGGCCGTGGGTGAGGGTGATTTGCGGGTTGTCCAATACCACGATGCTAATGTCTTCTATGGGTATGGTGGTTTGTCGCTCGGGTTCAGAGCCGTGTTTCTCCAGTCGCACTACCAGCTGCCTGTTCTGCATGGACAGGTAGGCCGGGTTGGAGAAGCAGAGAGTACGCTTAATCATGTCTATTCAATTTGTGTGATGTTACCGAGTCGGTCCACTTGGATGGGGATACATATTTCTTTAATCATTTCGCCAGAGAGAGCTCTTTCCATCTTGTTGGACGTAGTGAATTCCATCTTGTTTACAATAGGAGAGGAAACACGATGTTGAATGCACATGAATTGTAAACCAGATGATGAAACGCATTTATATATCCTTTGTGGATTAACATGTGAGATTCCATTTTCTCTTTCATCTTCTGTAGGAACATAAACAAGGTCGCCGGGTGAGAATACATATTTCACGTGGGTGTTGATTGGCATCAGTTGCAAGTCATCTTTTTGCAGTCGCTCTGTCAGGTGTTCCTTCCAATGCTTTTCATATTGTTTTTGTAGGTCAATCACCACGTTGAGAGGTACGGTAGCATAGCCGCGTGTGCCTTTTTCGTCGGTATAGATGACGAAGAAGAGATTAGTCCCCTTTGCTGCTTCGACATATTTGGTGGTCTTCTGACCTGTGCTTCCTACGCTGAATTTATTGGCTTGTTCGTATACGCGCACCCGCTTGATGGGCATGTGGTCTTGTCCACCGTTGAGGTCTTTTATGTTGCGGTTCATGCGTTCCAGCCCGTCTGCGGAGAACGCTTCGGCAGCGTTGTTGTTCTCGGCAGCAAGGTGTGCCATTAGTATGGAACGGATTCCGCTATCGGTGATGCTGTCGATGACTTTCAGTGCGGTGTCCTCGGTGGTAGCATCCTTCATCAAGCCTATCAAGTCTTTGCGTGTGGCGAAATAGCGGTCTTTGGTGTCTTTGGTGTAGTAATACACCTCGATTTTGCCATCGGCGGCTTCGGGCCAAATGTCCTTGTGTTTGTCGTAGTACGCTATTATTTGTTTGCTGGTGTAGTGCAGGGTGTTTTTCTGTTCCTTGATTTTGTCTTTCAGTTCACGGTTTACTATGTCATTTGGGTGGGCAATAGCCTCTTTGATTTTGACTTTTTTCTTCAGTTGTAAGTTTACTTCGCCAAAGACTGTTTCTTTGTGCAGGGGTTTGCGTATGGCCCAACTGTCGCCTTTCGTTTGTTTGGTGGTGAGGTGCTTGCCATCCCGCAGTATGGTGTAGTGGTTGGAGGTTTTGTTGATGACACGCAGGTTCTGTTTAAAACTGACCACAATGCCTTGCAGGGTGTTGTAAGCATCCTCGGTGAAGGTGGGCCAGGGTTTGATGAATTCTGTGAAACGCTCATGTTTGTTTCCCTGTTTATCAATGTAGAAGTCTTTGGCTCGGAGTTTGTGCTGCAAGTCGTAGCGTTCAGTGCTTTCGGCGGCTTTGTTGTTGAGGAGATTGACGTGGTCGCGTGTGGTGCATGCTATGACGATGGCATCCATGGCATGATGGCGGTGGTCGATGCGCTTTTTATTGAAGCTTTGCCGCAATTCAAGGGGTACTTGCGGGATAGTGTGACCTTGGGCGGTGGTGGCGGTGTAGTCGGAAGTCCCCGTAAGTTTGTTCAGCCGCTCAAAACGAGGTAGGATGATGCGGTTCCACACGTCGTTTAAGCCCCAGTCGTGTTTTAGGCGGTCGGTGATGGCTCCGTTGCAAGGGATGACGTTTTTGACGGTGACGGTATCCTCCTGGTTGCCTTCTTCGTCTTTGGTGCGGACGATGTTGGAGAGCAGGTGCATCATGAGGCGGCTGATGTAGCGGCTGTCAACCATCTGGCGAGAGGTGAATTCCTCGGGGATTTCATCCAGCATCAGTTTTTCGCGCTTTTTGCTGTTGGAGATATTCTCTTTGACCATTTTCTCGTATGCCTCGGTCGAGAGTATTTCCACGGTACCCCCCAGTGACAGCTGTACTTTCTGCCCTGCATGGTTGACGATGAATTCGTGTGCCAGTTCGCGGTCTTTCAGTTGATTTACCTCGGCTTCGCAGATTACTTTGTTGGACAGGGAGTCATCGAACCAACGGCTTTGGGGTATGATGTGCTCAATCTGGTAGGCTGGGGTAAAGAGTTTAGCAAGCGGAATGGGTTTGGCGGTATAGGGCGAAATGTACTTTTGGTCGAGCCATAACTTGTATTTAATCACTTCGGCATGTGTGGGTTGGTTTTTTGCTGCGGTGAAGCGTTTTTGGATGTTCAGGATGTCGTCGGGTATCTCTATTCCGCTTTGCATCACGCCGTCTTCGTAGATTTTCAGCAACTCCTGCTGCGATGGAGACTGCGGGTGCACATTCTCCACTTGGCATTCAGGGTTCATCAGTTCAATGAGCAGCATGCGAATGCGCTGGTTGGTAGCTTCGCCTTCGGAGATGGACTGGGTCATCCTTTCGCGCTCGGCTGCGGTTTTCTTGAGCTCGCGCCCCAGTTCAATGTGGATTTCATCGATATGTCCGGTTTGCTTCCATATGTCGCGTACCACGCGTAGGCTCTCGGTTACTACCTGTTCCACCACAGGGTTGTTGAGTGAGTTGTGCGGGAGTTGGCTGAGGAAGGTGTCAATGTCCTCCGGTTTTGTCCATTTTTGTGCGTCAATTGCCTCGGAGTGTCGGTTGTAAACCGCATAGCAGGCTTGCCATGTGTTGAGTGCCTGGAATTGGTCGAGGGATTCAAAGTCTTTGAATTTATAACGTACGGAGTTGGTAAGTGTGCTGTCGGTTTCGCCAGTGATGAGGTGCTCGATGCGGCTGCGGGTTTGCGGGTCAATATTGTCAGCATTCCAGTATCGGCCTCGCCTCATAAGCGGTAGCAGTCGGCTTATTGCTTTAGCAGAGTAAGCTCCGTAGTCTTTGTTTTTGTATATAGTCAGCCGTTTGAATGCTTGCACAAATGCAATGGTCTGTTTCTCTCCCCAACCCTGTTTTCGGGCAAAGGTGTTCAACGCTTTCTCGTATTGACCTTGGTCGTCGATGGAGTACATGATATGCCAAAGGTGCAGCTCTCTTTCTGGTGTCAGGAATTCCTTGCTGATACTGGCCTTTTCCAGTCCGTTTAATAATATGGTGCGTGTTTCACCTACAGGATATTTGCGGTCTTTGACATAGTTCCAGCGGTATTGGATTAGGTCTTTCTTCCCGATTTTGAAATAGCGTAGTAAGACAGACAGGTCGATTTCTTTCTGCGTGGAGAGATGGCTGAATAGGTCGGCGTATGCATCGTGGTTGGGCAAAAAGTGTGGATGTGATGTCGGAGTCGTTTCTGTAGATTCGCAGATTGGTCAGGAATTGCCATAGGCGAAACTCTTGATATATTGGATGGGATTTGGCAATGCATTTGATGGGCTTCCCGTTGCGTTGCTCAAAGGGGCAGTCGGCTATCAAGTGTTTCTTGGTCTTTAAAGGACGTTGATAGAAGAGTATGTCGTTGGCCAATAAATAGCAGAAATCTCGATTAGCAATGCTATTGCGATAAGGTTCGTTGGCTGGATAGAGTTCCGCTATGCATCGGGCGTATAGTTCCCGGTCGTTCAGTTCAGGGATGTATTGTCTTTGTGTTTCTAGTATCCGATGCAGTTCTTCTTTGTAAAGGCTTCGGTCAACGGTTTGCACCAGGTCGCCGATGATTTTGCGTTCGGGATGATGCAAGAGGCTTTGATAAATGTATGCACCTATTGTGGTTTTGGACTGTTGAATGTCATGTTCCGTCTTGATTTTGCGCAGACTCCAGTCGTCTTCACTGGGAGAACTGATAGATGGCATTTCAGTTTTGTGGTTGCCGTCTTTGTCTAGTTTGAAGGTGGCGATGAATCCACGGGTCTTGCCTTCCCAGTCGGGTTTGAGGAGGCTGGGACGTTTGTATACCCAGCCATTTTCGAGGGTGATGTTGTACCAAAAACCTCCTCCTTTGCGGGGTTCACCTGTGTTTTCAACTTTGAGTATTTTCAACTCATGATATGACTTTTCTTCATTCTTCTCATCGGTATTGTCCAATTCTTCATCGGTTTTTCCACGCAGTTGGTAGTAGCCTCGCTTTTGGTTGAACTGCATGAGTATCCACGAAAGTTCTTCTTTGCTGATAGGTTGGGTGAGTGATTTTTGGCGAAGAAAGTAGATGGTCCAATCGTAAGGGACTTTTAATTTGTTGTCTGCCTTGTGGAAGTCGGCAATCATTTCGTCAAAAGAAGCCTTGAACAGGAATTCGGGTTTGTCGTCTTCTCCTTCGCGCCAAGCCAGTTTTGGTTCAGAGTCAAAGGGTAGTTTGCCGTAGCGTGATAGTTGGGAAGCATAATGTTCTGGTAGAAAACCCATGATATTGAGTACACGAAGCAGCCTTTCGCGTCGAAGCAGATAGCGCTCACGCAATCGTCTCATACCTCTGGCCGCTGTTCGGTCAGCAGTGAATGAAACGGTATTTCCTTTTTCAAAGTCACCTAATCGTCCTGCATCCATAGGAATAATGCGTGAGCCAGCGGCATCTATACGTTTTGTCTCGTTGTCAATTACAGCCCAGCCTATGCTGTTTGTTCCGATGTCAAGTCCTAAGATTTTAGCCATGAGTGTTGTTTTTTTGATTTTGCAAAGATACGATTTTTAATTGAATTAGGAATTAGAAATTGTAAACTAGACTTGATTTCAGTCACCATGAATACAAAACAAGCCCGCGTTTTTTTTTGCAGCGCGGGCTTGTTAGTGGTTTGTAGGGGGGGGCGGGTGGTTTAGAATACCACGCGGTGGGTGAGCATGATGTAGCCCACTTTGCGTTTCAAGCCTTTCAGCTGGCCTCCGGCATAGTTCTCGTTGATGAAGTTGTGGAGAGGCATGGAGAACATAAGCATATTCTTCCGGGTGTTGAGATTGTTGGTGTATGAGATGGCAAAGTCGAGGCCCCAGCCGCCAAGAATCATGTTTTTGTCGGGTGTGCCCAAGATATGGGATGTACCGGTGCAGCTGAGGGTTTTGTCATAGAATACTCCGGCTTCAAGAGAAGTGCGTTCTCTGCCAAACACCAGTCCGGCGCGGGGCTGGAAGTAGTTGCCACGCAGGTTATTGTCATCAGCAGTGAAGCAGATTTCCTGGCTTTTGTAGTAGGCGCCGGCATAGATGCCCACCGCGCTGGGAACCCAAGAGACATCGAGGCCGACTCCCCAGTCACCCAGTCGCTTAAAGGGGGTGCTGAAAGCACGATGATAGGGACCATAGATGTCCATGGGGTCGACAAACCCATCTTTGGACATGCCGATGGGGAAGGTGAGGTCGGCATTGGGAAGAACGGCTTCCAGAGTTGGGTCGTTGTTGAATACCAAATAAGAAACTGCATCACGTGCAACGTTGTAAAGTATGGAGGTCCAGTAGTTGGTGGACCATGCACGTGTGTTGATTGTGAATTGACTTTTTGTTTCTTGGGCAGAAACGCCTGCAGTCATCGTAACTGCCATGGTTACAATTAATAAGATTTTTTTCGTTGTATTGGGATTATTGATTTTTAATAGGCAAAAATACGTTATTTTTTTTGATAATTGATTTTTGTTATAAAAAAATTGCAGAGATGGAAAGATAGGAAGTGCTGTCACATTTTTCATTGATTGCAAAAAAAGACGTATCTTTGCAACTCGAAAAAAACGTTTTATTATGGTCTCGTTTATTATTGCTATAGTGCTCTTACTGCTTGGGTATCTGTTGTATTCCAAGATTGTAGAACGTGTTGTCGAGGTGGATCCGAAGCGGCCTACTCCCGCCGTCTCCCACCCCGACGGAGTGGATTATGTGCCCATGAAACCCTGGCGCATCTATCTTATTCAGTTCCTCAACATCGCCGGTGTCGGTCCCATTTGCGGTGCCATTATGGGTGCCCAGTTTGGCACGGCCTCGTTCCTCTGGATTGTTTTCGGTAGCATCTTCGCGGGAGCTGTCCACGACTTTATCGCCGGCTTCATCTCCATCCGTCGCGACGGAGCTTCCCTGCCCGAAATCCACGGTGCTTACCTCGGCAACGGGGTGAAACAGTTCATGCGCATCTTCACCGTCCTGCTCATGATACTGGTGGGCGCCGTCTTTGTCAATACCCCGGCAGTTTTGCTCAACAACAATTTCACCCCCGATTGGAATGTCTTCCTGTGGGTGGGCATTATCTTTGCCTATTATCTCATTGCCACGCTTCTGCCCATCGACAAACTCATTGGCAAGATATACCCCATCTTCGGTTTTCTGCTCCTCGGCATGGCTGTGGCCATCATGGTGGCCTTCATCGCCTACCGTCCAGAGTTGCCCGAAGTGTGGAACGGCTTGCAGAACCAGCACCCCGATGCCGCCCACAACCCCATCTTCCCCATGATGTTCATCAGCATAGCCTGTGGTGCCATCAGTGGATTCCATGCCACCCAATCGCCCCTCATGGCGCGCTGCATGACCAATGAAAAACAGTCGCGACCTGTCTTTTACGGTGCCATGATTACCGAGGGCGTTGTGGCGCTCATTTGGGCTGCTGCCGCCACGGTGTTCTATCACGACCCCCAGCTTCAGCAACTCACTGTCAATCCAGAAACGGGTGCCACCCTGGGCGGCAACGCCATGGTGGGCGTGATAGCCAATGCATGGTTCCCCAAGGTCATTGCTGTCATCTGTGTGTTGGGTGTCATCAGTGCCGCCATCACCAGTGGCGACACCGCCTTGCGCTCCGCACGTCTCATTGTGGCCGACTTCCTCCACTACGAACAAAAACCCGTCAAAAACCGCCTATTCGTAGCCCTGCCCATCTTCGCCATTACCGCCGGAGTGCTGGTCTACTCGCTCATCGATGCCAAGGGCTTTGATGTCATCTGGCGTTACTTTGCCTGGAGCAACCAGGTGCTTGCCACCGTCACCCTTTGGACGCTCACCGTCTACCTATGCCTCCGTCGCAAACCTTACATCATCACCCTTCTGCCCGCCATGTTCATGACCATGGTCACCGGATGCTTCCTTTTTGTTGCCGAAAAAGAGGGTCTGGGTGCTGTCATACCCCGCTGGCTCGGCTACACCATCGGTGCCGCCATCACCCTGGCAGTCACGGCCTTGTTTGCCTGGTGGGCTCACCGACACAACTCTTCCGAGAACGAAAAATAAAGTCTGAACAAAGCCAATCCGGTTCGACAGTAAATTGCATTTTATAGTACGACTACAATTTTTTTGAACATACTCCGTTATGTTTCAAGAAAAAGTTGTATCTTTGCATTGCATTTTATATCGTAAATAATAACATAAGATGAAGAAATACATTGTTTTATCGCTGGTGTTGCTGGTGGCTTCCACCGCTTTTGCCGGCAACAAGCCCCGCAAATCATCCCGTCAGGAAATGGGCATCAACGGCAATGCCGTCTATGTGATTGAGTACACCTACGACATCCATGGTGGCCGTAATGGTGGCCGTCGTCTCATCTGCATCGATTCCATCACCTTCGACAAACGCGGCAATTTCCAAGACAAATACCGCACCAAGGATGGTGAATACACATGGTATTCCTACTATTTCGATGTCCACGGCTATGCCCTGGGTTGGAACGAGTACAACCGTGCCAAAGAACTTATCGGCCGCACCGCCTACCTCAACGACAAGAACGGCAACCGCATAGAGCGTACCGTCTTCATGGGCGAGCACATGACAAAAAAGGAAACCTCCCGTTACGAGAACAACCGCCTTGTCGAAGAGCAAAGCTTTGCCCCCGACGGTACCATGACTGAAAAGCGTGTCTACAAGTACGACGCCGCAGGCAACAACACCGAAATGGAGTTCTATGACCGCGATGGCGAACTCATGCAGCGCTACCTCTACAAATACGACAGCCATGGCAACCGTATCGAGTGGCGTTTCTACGATGCCGACGACTTCCTCGTGGCCCTCACCACCTATTATTACGACGACCACGACAACCTCATCGAGCTCTCCTCGTTCAACTACGACGAACACCTCAACTGGAAACACAGCTATGTCTTCGAGTATGACGAGGACGACAACTGGGTGCGCCAGACCATCTATCGCAACAACACCCCTTACCAGGTGATTGAACGCGAAATAGCCTTCCCCGCTTATTGATTAACACCTAACGTGTAGCAACCATGAAATCATCGCGTATTATTGCTGTAACCATCTTCAGTGTCGCCATGGTAGCGGCCGTATGGATTGGCGGCAAGTATTTCAACAAAGCCCGTGGCCATGCCAAAACCGTCTCGGTGGTGGGCAAGGCCGACCGTGACTTCACCTCCGACCTTATTGTTTGGCGACTGTCATACAATTTGCTGAATACCGACATGAAGCAGGGCTACACCCAAATCAAGAATATTTCCAACAGCGTTCGCGATTACCTCAAAAGCAAAGGCATTAAAGACGAGGAGATGGAATTCCTTGCCATCAACTGCTCGGAGGAGACCGAATACCATTGGGACGAAGCGGCCCGCAGGGGCATCACCACTTTCTCAGGCTACCGCCTCGGTCAGACGGTACGCATAGAAAGCAGCGATGTGGACAAGGTGGAGAAAATATCCCGAGAGGTCTCCGAACTGCTCGACAAAGGCATCAAGTTCAACTCCAACGACCTCAGCTACTACTACACCAAGCTGGCAGACTTGAAGATAGAGATGCTTGCCGAGGCCACGACCGATGCCCGCAACCGTGCCGAAACCATTGCCAAGAGTTCCGGTTCACGCCTTGGTGGACTGCAGACGGCCAACATGGGTGTGTTCCAAATCACTGCCCCCAACTCTTCGGATGAAGACTACTCATGGGGCGGCACCTTCAACACCACCTCCAAGAAAAAACGTGCCAGCATCAATATGCGTCTCACCTACTATGTAAAATGACAATGACTGGCATACAATAAAATCGCAATAACGGGCGTGTCTCCCAATGGCGGGGCCACGCCCTTTTAATAAATTCACCGTTATGAAAAAACACATCCCTCTTCTCATCCTTTTGGCAACCTTGCTGCCCGTGTCCCGCACCGAGGCACAGCACCTGCCTGTCGACACCTCCGACATTGTTATCTTGTACGACAACGACGTTCACGGAGCCATACACGGCTACCCTGTCATCGCCTCCTTCCGCGACAGTCTGCGCCGGCTCACCCCTCATGTGACCTTGGTTTCCAACGGCGACTACCTCTCCGGCTCTGTTTATGGGTCAATATCCAAGGGCGGCTACATTGTCCGCATGATGAACGCTGTGGGCTACGACATTGTGACCTTGGGCAACCACGAGTTCGACTTTGGTATTCCGCTCTTGAGTCAACGCCTTGCCCAGCTAACTGCCAGCAAGGTATGTTGCAATTTCTTGTCGGTGGAAAACAAACGTTCTATGCTCGACAGTTATGAAATACGCCAGTATGGCCAGGACAAAGTGGCCTTCATCGGCATCACCACCCCCACCACCCCCACCTCTTCCACTCCCGACTTCTTTATGGACAGCACCGGACATTGGCTCTACACCTTCAGCCCCAACGCTCTCGACTCGCTGCTTCAATGCCGTGTTGACGAGGTACGCCGTCTGGGTGCCCGTTATGTCATTCTTCTGGCTCACATAGGCGATGATGATGTCCCGTCCATCGTGGCCAACACCACAGGCATCGATGCCGTCCTCGACGGTCATTTCCACAGTGTTATCCCCCATACCATCCTTTACAACCGCGATGGCCGCTCTGTCCTCTGGTCCTCCACCGGCGACCATTTCAAAACCATCGGACAGCTGGTAATCGACTCGCGGGGCGACATGCGCAGCGAGCTGATACCCCTCGACGACATCAGGGTTACGGCCTCCGCTGTGGTCGACACCTTCAATGCTGTGAGGAGAGAATATCAACACATCGGCAACCGACCGGTAGGTCACGCCTATGTACCCCTCTCGCGAACCGATTTTCTGCCTGGCTATGCCGACTGTACCGAGGGCAACTTCTTTGCCGACGCCTTTTTGGCCGTATCGGGAGCCGACATCGCCCTTGTGAATTCGGGGGGGATGCGTGCCGACATCCCTGCCGGACGTCTGGTGTTCGACCATCTTTATTCCGCTGCTCCTTTCGAAAACAATCTTTGCGTCATCGAAGTCAAGGGGCAGACTATCCTCGATGCTCTTGAAATGGCTTGCCGCACCATGCCTCAGGCCAATGGAGGTTTCCTGCAAGTGGCGGGCATGACTTTCGACATCGACACCAACATCCGCTCCTCGGTGGTTGTCGACCACAACAATATGTTTGTCCGCGTGGCCGGCGCCCGCAGGGTGAAGAATGTGCGTGTGTGGGACAAAGCCAAGAAGCGCTATGTCGGCCTCAACCCCCGTGGCCGTTACCGTGTGGTGGGCAACGACTATACCCTTCTCAAACATGGGGATGGCCATGTCTTTGCCAATGCCAAGATAATCAACAAAGACGTCTGTATCTACCTGCAGGCACTCGAAACCTATGTCCGCGAAAACCTCAAGGGCGTAGTAGGCGAGCAGTATGCTAAGCCGCAAGGCCGCATCCGC
>JAFXMW010000045.1 GCA_017530105.1 Bacteroidales bacterium | reverse complement strand
GAAAAGAAAAAAAGAAAAAAATTACAAAAAAAACATTGCATGTAAATAATTATTGCTATCTTTGCAAGTCAAAATCTGAATTGCCTTTTCGTAGAAAAAGCAGCTCAGAAAAGCATATATATAAAAGAATATTAAATAGTTACATGATACTAAAATGAGTGCTCGCATGAAAATCAAACTAAGCAATAAACTGTCACTTTTGTTGATAGCCTTGGGATTTTCATGTGTTGCCATGGCCCAGCAGGAGCCCCAATTCTCACAATACATGTTCAACAGGATGTCGTACAATCCCGGCTATGCAGGCAGTTCTGGCTCCATCTGCGCTGCGGCGATGTACAGGCAACAATGGATGGGATTCCGTCTTGACGCTCCTACCGCGAACGGCAAGGCCGGATCGCTTCCAACTGACATTCTCTTCACCTTCGACATGCCCGTCAAGTTCCTCCATGGAGGTCTTGGTCTCACGGTGGTGTCCGACAAAATTGGTTTCCACGACAATCTCGAGTTGTCGGTGGACTATGCTTTCCGCATGTTCTGGGGAGAAGGAAACCTGTCGGCAGGTGTGGAACTGAATGTTCTGAACAGTAAACTCGATAAAGAATCATTGATTGGCAATGACCCCAACGATCCTGTATTGTCGGGACTGGGCGAGTCTGCCACATTGATTGACGGGTCGGTAGGTCTGTACTACCAAGTGCCCGGAAAATACTACTTAGGTCTTTCGGTGAAGAACCTTCTCGGCGCACACAGCGATGAGATTATGTTTACCAACGCCCGTACAGTATATGCAATGGGCGGATATGAATACACCCCTTCCAGCGCTCCTTCAATCCGCATCAAACCTTCGGCCATGTTAAAGACTTCTAATTTCAGCTACTTCCAGGCTGATTTGTCATGCTTGATTGATTACCGCAATGCTTTCTGGGGAGGTTTGGGTTACCGCGTACAGGATGCCATATACCTGTTGGCAGGTGTGCATTGGAAGAAACTCCGTGTAGGTGTTTCGTACGACCTAACAACCAGCCGCATAGGAACCTATAAGGCAGGACGCAGCATAGGTTCGCTCGAGTTGTATCTTAAGTTCTGCTTCAAGGTTGTTGTGCCGCGCAAGGCCAATACCTCTTATGGTAACACCATATACTTATTATAATAAAGCTGGATAACTGAAAACGTAAAAATATTTAAAAACGAAACTTTTTATCTAAAACAACGTATAAGCGGGAACAAGAAAAACCCTGAAAAGACAAGAAACTATTGAATTAATAACGAATAACAAATACATTAATAAAAATATGAAACAGTTGTTTTTAATGTTAGCAGCCACAGTTGTTTTATGCGTCGGTTGCTCGTCACGGTCAGAAAATGGCGAATTGGTCGGAGTACTCGACCGCTCTCAATTTGAAGATATTGACCTGAAAGGCATGGTCTTCATTAACCAAGGCAACTTTAGTATGGGCGCAGGCGTGCAGAACAACACCTATGGTGTCACTTCCCAACCCCGTACCATGCAGGTGTCGTCCTTCTTTATGGATGAAACCGAAATCACAAATAACGAGTATCGTCAGTTCGTTTTCTGGGTTACCGACTCTATCGTCCGCAGAATGTTGGCCGAAGCCGGTGTAGAAGGTGAATACCAGATAGAGGAGAACGAGTACGGTGAGCCTCTTGATCCTCCCCGACTGAATAAGAAAACCAAAATCCGCTGGAACGATGCCGAAACCCGCGAAGCTCTCAATGACCTCTATGTTGCTGAGAAAGACCGGTACTTTGGCCGCCGCGAAATCGATGCTTCGAAACTCAACTATGAATATTACTGGATTGACTATGCCGATGCCGCCCGCAAGGAAGCCGGAGTCCAGAATAAGGAGGAGCATCGCGGTACCCTCTATACCGCCCGTCCCCGTGGTTTGAACAACCGTACAGCCTTTGTACACAAGGAGAGGATTAATGTTTATCCCGACACGCTGTGCTGGGTTCACGACTACACCTATTCAATGAACGATGATTTTACCCGCAACTATTTCTGCTCATCGGCTTATGACAACTATCCTGTGGTAGGTGTCAGCTGGCTCCAGGCCAAGGCATTCTGCATCTGGCGCAGCCATTTCCTGAATGACTATCTGGAGAGCATCAATTATGCCCACATGAACGATTTCCGTCTGCCTTCAGAGGCTGAATGGGAGTTTGCCGCTCGCGGTGGCATTGCTGCTGAAAGTTATCCTTGGGGTGGTCCCTATGTGCGCAATCCTAATGGATGCTTCCTTGCCAACTATGAGCCCCTGCGTGGCGCTTATGACGATGACGGCGGTGTTCGCACACTTGTTGTCGGCCACTATGCACCCAACGACTACGGTTTGTATGATATGTCCGGCAATGTGTCGGAATGGTGCGCCGATGCATACAATGAAAACACTTATATTGTAGCAAACGCTTTGTCGCCCTACTATAACTACAATGCAAAGGAGAGCGATCCCATTGCAATGAAACGTAAAGTGGTGCGCGGAGGTAGCTGGAAAGACCAGAAATACTTCATCCAGGTCCAGACCCGTACTTTCGAGTTCCAGGATACCAGCAAGTGCTACATTGGTTTCCGTTGCATCCAGCCTTATCTGGGACGTGTTAAGGGTGATAACCTGAAGACTGCCTCTAACGTTTATTAATGCAAAGAAATGTTAAGGGGTCTTTGATTCAATCGCCTCAAAGACCCCAATACAAATAAAAGAAATACATCAAAATTAAGCAACACTAAATCTTTATACTATGAGCTTTATTGACAATATTGTACGCAGTAATGGTTATAAAAACTTCATGGCGAAACTATACGGTTGGGGTGCAGCCGTTGTAATTATTGGAGCTCTTTTCAAAATTAACCACTGGCCCGGCGGTACCGTCATGCTGATTATCGGTATGGGTACTGAAACCGTAATCTTCTTCCTATCTGCTTTCGAACCTCCTCATGTGGAGTTTGACTGGACATTGGTTTATCCCCAGTTGGCCGGAATGGAAGGCGGCGAGGGATTAAATGCCAAAGCCGATAACTTTAATAATAACCTTGTCGATATCCCCGAGGATACCGACCCGCTTACCGCACGACTTGACAAAATGCTTGAGGAAGCCAATATCACACCAGATCTGATTGAAAGACTGGGTAAAGGTATGGAAAATCTGGCTGATAGCGCTCAGGCAATGAATGGGATGGCAAACGCCGCCGCCTCTACCGACAAGTTTGTAAACACCCTTGACGGTGCTGCGGAAGCTGTAGGTAACCTCAAACAAGCTACCGAGGCTGTCAATACCCTCACCACCATCTATCAGGAGACCGCTCAGGCTCTCACAAGCGGCGATGCCTCTTATGCTGACGAGATGAAGAAACTGGCAAGCAGTCTGGCCTCTGTCAATGCCATGTACGAAATGCAGTTGCAGACTTCAACCAGTCAGCTTGAAGCCACCAAGGCTGTTGAGGAACGCATTCAGAATATGATGGCTAACTTTGCCGACTCTGCCGAAGGCGTACTCAAGTACAAAGACCAAGTTGATGCCCTCACACGCAAAGTGGCTGAGCTCAACAACGTTTATGGCAACATGCTTGCTGCCATGCAAACAAGGCTATAATTGACCTATATTAATACTAATCTACATAGAATATGAGTGCTTCAAACTGTCCGGAAACCCCGCGACAAAAAATGATTCAAATGATGTACCTCGTGTACACCGCCATGTTGGCACTTAACGTGTCGGCAGAGGTTGTCGAGGGCTTCAAAACCGTTGGAAACGCCATGACCAAGTCCAATGAGAACATGGTCATGAAACTTGACGACACCTATGAGAATTTCGAAGCCGCACTCAAAAACAACCCCGCCAAGGTCAAGGAGAAATACGACAAAGCACAAGAAATCAAAAAGCTCTCCAACGAACTTGTATATACCATTGATACCGTTACATATAGTTTTATTGGAGAAATAGCCAGTAAAGCTGACATCACACTCATTGACCCCAATAATCCAGAGAAGACAGTAGAACGTATCATCAACCTGAAAAATGCTGATGGTTCAAAGAACTTTGACAGTATTGCCGAGGCATTGAAGATTGGTGGGTTCAGCTGGATTCAGAAACTTGACGATAACCATGCAGGCACACGGTATTTCATTGGTGATGCCGAAGGTAAAGAAGTGTCAGAAGGTGCAGCTGCAGAGATCAAGAAACGCATCATTGAATACAAAAATGCAGTCAAAGAGAGTCTCGGTTCCGACTCATCCCACGTCACTTTGGGTCTGAACGTTGAGGAATTCCATCTGAATAGTGAGAAAAAACCAACCTCATGGGAACAATTGAACTTTAACAACACTGTTGCCGGTGCAGCCCTTGTCACCCTCACCCGTATGAAAGCAGAGGTGATGAATGCTGAGTTTGACGCAGTGAACATGCTTTATAAACAGATTCGTTCCAACGACTTCTCGTTTGACAAGGTTGCAGTAATAACCCGTCCGCGTTCTTCCTATATCATGCAGGGAGGAAAATATGAACTGGTAGTCAATGTCGGAGCCTATGACTCTAAAGCAAAGTTCGAGGCCACAGTAGGTGGTACCCGTTTTACTGCCAACGATACCGGTGCCGTGGTATACAGCACCGTCTGCAACGCTACAGGTCCCAAGACCATAACAGGTACCGTATATGTAAAGAATGATAACGGAACCGAAAGTTATGATTTCAAGGAGACCTATTTTGTAGCCGAACCCATGGCGGTCTTTGAACTGACTGAAATGAATGTTGTATATGCAGGTATCGACAACCCTGTTCGAATCTCCATCCCTGGCATTGCTGCCCATAATGTAGTTGTAGCTTTGGCTGACCCAAGCCAGGCCACTATTGTACCTGACACCAAAGCAGGAGCAGGTAACTATATTATTAAGCCCAAAGTCAATAAGGGAAAGATTAAAGTCAATGCATCATTCAAAGACGGCAACCAGACAAGGTTTGCAGGTTCTACAGAGTTCCGCGCCCGTCCGCTTCCCGACCCGAAGATTTTCTTGGGAACTGCCGAGGCTGGTCGTGGCATACCTATCAACGACCTGAAGAACATGAAAGGACCTGCCGTGCGCTATGGACCCGAATTTGCCTTCCACATGAAGACCCCCACCATTATCAAGCAAACCATTGATATTACCAAAGTGAATGGTGCAACCGATATTGAAAACAGAGGTCAGCAATGGGGAGCCGAAGTAATGAGCTATATCCAGAAAGCCAAACCCGGATGCAAAATCACCCTCAGCCTTGATGTCAACATGCCAGACGGCTCGAAACGTAACATCAGCAGCACATTCCGTATTACACGATAATAGAAAAAAGAATAACAGAATAAAAATTATAAACCATGAAAAAAGCATTGTTTTGCCTCAGCCTTATGCTCCTCGCTTTTGGAGGAATGACTGTTAACGCACAGAACATCCTTGACCCGGAAGACGAAAACAACCTGAGCAATTTTTACTCGCGCAAAATAACCGCAACAAAACAGGCCATTCCTTTCCCCAGCCTTCGTGAAAGCGATGTGATTTGGGAAACCTGTATCTGGCGCACCATTGATTTCCGCGAGAAATTCAATCAATTCTTCTATTTCCCTAAAGGAGAAGACTCCATTAACAACAATCAAGGCCGTATCAATTTAGCATATCTTATCTACAGGTCTGCCGCCAATGGTGAGTTCGAAATCTTCGAAGATGATGAACTAAAGATTCCTGTTGATTGGGAAAACATGTACAAAAAACTGAATAAGGCCGATTCCACCACTACCGATCCTATTTATGATGAATATGGTGAAATCCTTGACGAGGGACATGATACCATTAAATACAAATCATTCACCTCAGATGATTACTACAAAATTCACATTAAAGAGTATTGGTACATCGACAAGCAAGACACTCGCATGAAAGTGCGTATTGTATCCTTGGCACTTGTTGACGAAAACTGCAAGGAGGTTGATGGAGAAATGGAATGTAACCCCACAACCCGTTTCTGGATTCCTATGAATGACATGCGTGTCCGCAATATCTTCTCACGCACCAATGCCTATGACCTTTACAACAATAACGCCGAACGTAGTTATGACGAGATTTTCATCTCCCGCTATTTCGACAGTTATGTCACTCGTGAGACCAATGTCCACAATCGTGAGATACATGAATATCTGACAGGTGAGGACTCACAACTTGAATCACAAACAATTGAAGAGCGTATTTTCGATATTGAATCCGACATGTGGGAGTACTAACTCCTAAGCTCTTCTTCAAAAGAAACAATTCTATTCACACGTAATATAAAAAAGAGTTAAGAGTAAGTACCCCTTATTCTTAACTCTTTTTTTATTGACAAGTGAAAACCATGTAGCAAAAAAGCACGTCTTTCATTGTATCATATCTACAAAATAATAATAGTAAGCATCGTTTTCGCTGCAGTTCTACCTTATGCAAAAGCACAATGGGTAGAACCCCAGCCAAACGACTATTACCAACGGAGCATGACGTGGGAACAGAAGCCACAAGAACTGGGATTTGTTCGAGAGACTGATGTCTATTGGGGTAAGATAATATGGAGAATCATCGACGTAAGGGAGAAAGAGAACCAATACTTCTACTTCCCAACAGAACCCGATGGGGTCAGAGGTCGGAAAAACCTTGCTTACGTGATATGGGATGCTATTCAGGCAGGGGAACTGGAACTTTTTGAAGACGATGAGCTAAAGATACCTCTTGATTGTGCAAAGGTTATTGAGAGAGCAACACGGAACGACACTATCCAAATGGAGGTATTTGATGACTATGGAGAAGCCGATTATACCACTGTATATGTTCCCCATGAGTTCAAGTCGGATGATATCTACCAATATGCAGTAAAGGAGGCGGTATACCTTGACCGGGCCAGGAGTGGAATTCAGGTGCGGAAACTTGGTCTTGCGCCCATGGAGGATAGATATAAAGTCATTGATGGAGAAACAGAATTCATGGGTACTGTAACCCTTTTCTGGATACCCATGCTATCACTCCAAACCCGTATCCTTTTTGCGAAAAAAGAGGCTTATTGCCGCGAGAACCTCGTGCATCTTCCCACCTGGGAATATGCATTCAATTCATTCATGTATTCCTCTTTTATCACACGCGAAGACAATGTATGGAATCGATCCATACACGACTACTTGACAGGAGAAGATGCCCTGCTTGAATCTGAGCGTATCGAGGAGGAGATTATGAATATTTCAATCGATATGTGGGAATACTAATCTGCCAAACACTTATCCAGCAGACCACAAATCTCTTCCTTATCCATCTTTTGTCCTATAAAGACAATTTTTTCCATTCTGTCACCGTATTCATCGTCCCAGTCGTGCACAAGTCCTGGCTCACGACGCATTGTTTCTATCAGTTCATCCTCAGGCATAGTTGCGTACCACTGCCCTGCTTGAGATAATTTCACCTGCACACCTGATTGTTCAAACAGATACGACATGTCCATATCGTCGGCAAAATAACATACTCCCTTAGCGCGTATCACAGACTTCGGCCATTGGAAATTCACAAAATGATCGAATTTATCGATATCGAACGGTTGACGGCGATAGTACACAAATGTCCCGATGCCATATTCTTCCACCTCACCTCCTTCAGCGTGATGATGGTGATGATGGTGATGGTCTTCTTCCTCGTCGTGATCACGTTCTTCTTCGTCATCGTCATGATGATGTTCTCCATGATGATGCCGCGCTTCCTCTTCTTCTTCATCTGAAGTCATTCTCTCCAGTTCGCGCACCCATCCAGCAGAACCCGAAGTCTCATTGTAATTAAACAGTCTGGTATCTACAATCTCGGCTAAATCCACTTCGGCATAATCTGCATCAATAATCTTCACACCAGGGTTCAAATTTAAAACAATCTTTCTCAGTCGCTCCAATTCCTCTGGTTTCACTTCAGACCTCTTGTTTAGCAATACAATATTGCAAAATTCAATCTGCTGGATTATCAAGTTTTCAATATCCTCCTCGGCGATGGCCGAACCTAATAGTCTACCACCACAGTCGAATTCGCTCTGCATACGAAGAGCATCCACCACAGTGACAATACAGTCTAAGCGGGGTAAACCATAACGTGTATATTCCTCGCCCATTCGTGGAATCGAGCAGATGGTACGGGCAATAGGTTCTGGCTCACAAATGCCACTGGCTTCAATAACAATATAGTCGAACCTATTCATTTCCATAATCTCACTCAATTGTTTCACCAAATCCATTTTCAAAGTGCAGCATATACAACCATTTTGTAGTGCTACCAAACTATCATCTCCTTGACCGACAATCCCCCCTTTTGCGATGAGTGCAGCATCGATATTCACTTCTCCTATATCGTTAACCATTACAGCAAACTTAATATTTCTCTTATTATTTAGAATATGGTTTAATAGAGTAGTTTTGCCACTGCCAAGATATCCTGTCAGTAATAATACCGATGTTGATTTTATTTGTCTGTTATTCATTTTAATAAACGTTTATTTATTTTTATTTCATAAAGCTCTTCATCCTAAGAGAGCTGCCTTTATTTCTGCTTAATAATATTTAATGCATTAATGTCCCTTTTTGAAATAGGTTGGTGAAGTCTAATCACGAAAAAGCAATAAGTAAATCATTCCATTGCTACACAAAACCTTTTCATCCCTATTTCTTAGCATTTGCACTATGAAACATCCATCTAACACCATATACTATATCCCGTAGAACAACATATAGTTTTGGCGTCAACCATGCACTCAGCACGCCAAGCACCAACAATGCCAAGCCTTTCCATATCCCGACAATACACGTAGAGATAATGAACAAAAGAATAATGTACACAAGAGTAGCCGCGAACCTGATGCCATAGTTGATAGAGCTACGGAATTGAGGATCTTTCACCTTTGCCTTAGCAATAAGATGGGTAGGAATGTATACGATAGGATTGCTTAGAAACCAAAACGGAAGCATATCCCAGCAAAGAAACATAGTGAGCAGCAACAATAATAAAAAAATGAACCACTTTAGCAAAACTAACCACTGAATGCCTAATGGGTATTTGGATGCAAACCATAAAGGCACTTTCCTTTGCCGACAAATATCAGCGAAGGCTGATCCTTGTAAATATTTATTTTGTAAAATATTGTCATTCTCTTTTGCCAATTGGCGACTGATATACTGACGCGACAAGAAACGATTCCACACATTGCTACGTAATTTTAGTTCTTTAAGAGTCTGACGTGTGTGTGCATGACAATAAGCATACTCGTCTTCATAATGTTCATCCGCATTAACCTGATGAATCTCATTTTTCAGAGCAATTGTAAGGTCGTTACGCATTTGATTTAATGCGACCGGCTCATTATTGATATATTCAGGCATGTACTTTCGCACATCAATAGGTTTCCCTATACTTACAGCCACACTGCTGTATGGTTGTTCATAATCGTCATAATCAAGCCCAACCGGGACAATATACAGGGGCTTGTCATTCATCTCACGCTGAGTATCCCCTGCTATTCTAAACATGCCTTTTACAAGAGGAAGTAATTGATGCCGATTATTATGAGTACCTTCAGCCATAAGGCAAAGTGGCACTCCTTTTTCAAGAGCCTGACGTGCGGTATCAAAGACCTCGTTATTACGCGACAATTGGTCTCTTCCGTCACGAATACGGTATACAGGACTAATACGAAGCCATGTAAGAAAGAACCGCGCAACAGGCTTTTTAAAAATATCAGCCCGTGCCAAGAAGACAATCGGTTTATTCACTACCATAAGCACCACCAGGGGGTCCATCATGGCATTCTGATGACATGGAGCAAGAATATAACTTTCATCTTCTGGTATGTTTTCCTTCCCCCTAACAACAACATGTCGATAATGACACCGTGTTGCAAACTGCACAATCGGAAAGAAAAGTGCATAAAAAAGGTTAAAATCAGCCAAACTTTTTTTCATAATGCAAAAATACAAAATATTTTCGACATTTCTGAGTTATTGGGGGAAAATGTGAAGGCTATTATGAAAAGAATCTTCATCTCCATCCTGTTCATCACACTGCTATCTGCATTGATTCCAACGCAGGGACAAGTGGTTACAGACAGAAAAGTGCGATTCGGCATTATTCTGGATGGCGATACAATTCCTTACTACCACTTGAAAGAAATACGCGTTATTGAGTCTGCTTCGCTTCTTTCTGAAACCGAAATACGGAAAAATCAAAAGTTAATCCGCAATGTAAAAAAGATGCTGCCTTATGCCAAGATTGGTAAACAACGGCTCGATTTGTTGGAGAAAGAAATTGCAGACTTACCAAAAAAGCAACGTAAGGCTGCAATAAAAGCTGCGGAAAAAAGCCTATTGTCAGACTTTAGTGATGAATTAAAAGACTGCACTATTTCCCAAGGAAAAGTCTTGTTAAAACTTATCGACCGCGAAACCGGACGCACCTCATACGTGTTGGTTGACGAACTGAGGGGAAAGCTGAGAGCAGGATTCTACCAGGCATTTGCTCGTCTTTTCGGCTACAATCTTAAGGCAGCTTATGACCCAAAAAACAACAAAGAGGACAACTTAATAGAACGCATAGTCATCTCTGTGGAGCACGGAAGACTATAGCCGAACTAACAATAAACAACAATTAATATGACAACTTTGGCCTATTGTTTCCTCTCTGCTGTTGCCATGCGACGTGAACCTTCTGACAAAGCCGAGATGGTAAACCAACTTCTCTTTGGAGACACCTTTACGATACTAAAAAAGACTGACAAATGGTCTCTCGTCAAATGTGATTGGGACGGTTATGAAGGATGGGTAGACAATAAGCAATGGAAGATTTGCACCAATGGATCAAACTTGTCTTGTGGACAGGAAAAAAGCCCCGCTTCCGTCGCTGAAAAAGACTACCTCGGAGTACCATACCTATGGGGTGGACGCACAAAAATGGGAATCGACTGTTCAGGCCTCACACAGGTTTGTTTCCGTGCCTGCGGAGTACGTCTCCTTCGTGATGCCTCTCAACAAGCCACCCAGGGCACTCTCATTGACAATATTTCATGTGCCAAGCGCGACGATCTTTGTTTTTTTTGCAATGAGCAAGGAAATATCATCCATGTAGGCATTTACATGGGCAACAATCGCATTATTCATGCCTCCGGACAGGTACGAATTGACAGTCTCACCAATAAAGGAATTTTCAATGAAGAGATATGTTCATATACACATCAATTCCATTCAATACGCCGAATAATATAATTCAATCTGAATCAACTATACAAAGAGCTCCTTTATCACCTCTTTATAATACGCAGTGACATTATTCCGCTTTATTTTTAATGTAGGAGTTAAAAAATGGTTTTCCGTACTCCACACTTCTGAAACCAGACGGAAACGTTTCACCTGTTCATGATTTCCTAATGTTGCATTATACTTATCTATTACACGCTGATAACGTTCCAAGACAGTCTTATCCGACACCATTTCTTCTTTCGTCTGTGCATGTACTCCATGACGTCCACACCAGTCTTTCAGCATATCGAAATCAGGTGCAATAATTGCAGCAGCAAACTTTTGTCCCTCACCTGCTACCATCATATCAAGAATAAAGGGAGATTCTTTAAAACGCTCTTCTATCACCTCGGGATTCACGAATTTCCCCATTGAGGTCTTGAACATATTTTTTGTTCTCCCTGTTAAGAACAAATATCCACCTGAATCAAGATAACCCGTGTCTCCGGTGTGGAACCAGCCATCCTCATCAATAGCCTCTGCTGTCAATTCTGGCGATTTATAATAACCTTTCATCACATTTCCACCTCTACACATTATCTCATTGGTATTGGGATCAAACTTAACCTCAATACCCGGGAGAACAAAACCGACAGAGCCCACCTTACGTCCCTCCTCAGCATAACTATTGGTTACGGCAACCAACGGAGAACATTCTGTCAGACCATAGCCCTCATACAAGTCAAGTCCAACGGCACTGAAAAAACGGGTAAGTCGAGGCTGAATTGACGCACCTCCCGACACAAGCATGTGAAAATTATTTCCCAAAGCTTTACGGATTTCGCCATACACGAGTTTATCTGCTATGGCATGTTTAACATTATACCAAGCAGTACGCTTTTTGTCATTCAATTCATACTGAAACCCCAAGTCCACAGCCCAGTCAAAAATACGCTTTTTCATTCCCGTAAGTTTTTCGCCTTTACGGAATACCTTGTCATACATTTTCTCAATAAACCGAGGTACAGCAGCCATCATATATGGGTTTACCTCCTGGGCATTTTCCGCCACCTTAGCAATACTTTCAGCATAGAATGTCTCCATACATAAGTATTGGTAAAGATAATTCATCATACGTTCGTAAATGTGGCAGAGAGGCATCCAACTCAATGAACGTGTCCACGTCTTTCCAGGAGACTCTTTGATACCCAAAACATTCAAAATAATACCCCTGTGTGTCAACATTACACCTTTCGGTGTCCCTGTAGAACCACTGGTATAAATCATTGTGGCCACATCATCAGTGGTAATTTTGTCCTTTATTGCCTTCAATCCTTCGGGATTACGGGTGGTTTCACCCAAAGCATACAAATCCTTAATATTCAAGGCACCTTCTACAGGTGCAATCGTATATATTTCCTTAATTGTAGGGACTTGATCTTTTATAGCACATATTTTTTTGTATAAATTTTCACCCTCGACAATAATAAAACGTACTTCAGCATGGGTGAGAATATATAGGTATTCACTTTCACTGATAGTAGGGTATATCGGCAACAAAACCGCTCCCATCATTTGAACACCCATATCCACATAATTCCATTCAGGCCGCCCCGTAGAAATCAGCGCCACATTTTCACCTCTACAAATACCCTTACTCATGAACGCATAACTCAACAGGTTTGATTTCTCAATATATTCATCAACATTATGCTCTTCCCATTGGCCATTTACCTTGTTGGCGAAAACTGGACGTTCCGGACACAGTTCTCTTCTACGATCCAACAAATCAAACAATCTTTCAGGTTCTTTCATATTGTTTCATTATTATTTCTATTGCAAATATACAACCTCTTTCTTATTAATCATCCAAAAACAAAGTCTATAATGTTAAAAGTGATAAAATATCCATATTTTGGTTTCAAAACATCAATTATTAGTGATGAATAAAGCATAAATAACAATTTATCCCACATTATATGTGATGAAAACAAGGACCAAAACAGCACAAAAAAGAGTGATTAACCTTTTTTTTGAAAAACAGACATGTCAAATATGGAAAAAAATAGTATTTTTGTAGATATAAATTATACAATAAAAAGTACGCTTGTGACTGACACTCAACTTATCAACGATTTAAAGGCCTCTAAATTTTTCCCTGTATATCTTTTATCAGGCGAAGAAGACTATTATATTGATGTCATATCAGACTATTTTGAACAACACGTCATTGCCAAAGATTTTCGGGATTTTGACCAAACAGTCATTTATGGAAGTGACACAAACATGAGCACCGTATTGTCTTATGCTAAACAATTTCCAGTTATGTCTCCAGTAAAACTACTATTAGTCAAAGAGGCCCAAGCCATTGAAACAAAAGAATGGGAACTGCTGGCAAACTATCTCCAAAACCCGATGCCACAAACGCTCTTAGTCTTCTGTTATCGTCACAAGAAATTTGAAAAGCGTTCCAAAGCCTATAAAGCAATCAACGAAAAGGGATGTTTTTATGAAAGTGCAAAAATACAAGATTACAAAATACCGGAATGGGTTGGCACCTTCGCCAACCAACACGGCTACAATATCACGATGAACGGGGCAATGCTTATTGCCGAATACTTGGGCAACAATCTCGGCAAAATAGCCAACGAAATGTCGAAGGTTTTCATCAATCTCAAACCAGGAGAGCCCATCAATGAAAACATTATTGAACAATACATTGGTATCAGCAAAGACTACAATATTTTCGAACTACAAAAAGCCATTGGTCGACGCAACGTACTGCAATGTAACCGTATTATAAATCATTTTGCTGCTAACCCCAAAGACAATCCCATTCAGATGATTCTACCATCATTATACAACTACTTTATCAAGATAATGATATACCACCAAATAGTTGATAAGACAAAAGCCGCATCTACCCTTAAAATCAACCCCTATTTTATCAAAGACTACGAAATTGCCGCCAACAACTATTCATTAGGTAAATTAGCCAGCTGTATCGGATACCTCTATGACACCGACCTCCGTTCGAAAGGAATTCGAAACTCCGGCACCATCACTGATGGTGAACTCCTGAAAGAGTTAATCTTCAAAGTAATCCATTAACAAAATACAATCACGATATTACAATAACCCAATCTTGATACCGAATGAAACGACAGGTCATCCTCACACTTCTCCTCGCAGTCATTTTTCCATTGTCGGCACAAACCATCAAAGGAACCCTTACCGACAATGAGTCCGGCGAAGCGATTCCTTTTGCCAATGTTGTACTTGAAGGTACACGCTACGGCGCCGCTACCGACATTAACGGATTTTACCTTATCAACAAAATACCCGAGGGTTCATATACCTTGCGCGTTCGCTTTGTCGGCTACCAAGAATACACCGAACCCATTACCATAAAAAAAGGTCAGGTAATTGTTCTCAATATTGTCCTCAAGTCAGAAACCACCACACTCAAAACCGTTGTTGTTACCGACAACAGAATAGAGGAACGTAAAATCCAAACCCAGGTATCTGTAGAGAAAATCACAGCCTCTCAAATCCAACAATTACCCTCCATTGGCGGAACCTCCGACCTCGCTCAATACCTCCAAGTCCTTCCCGGCATCAACTCTACTGGCGACCAAGGAGGACAGTTATACATTCGAGGCGGATCCATGATACAGAACCTCTGCCTCCTCGACGGCATGATAGTATACAATCCTTTCCATTCCATTGGACTTTACTCCATCTTCGAAACAGATATTATCCTTAATGCAGACATCTATAGCGGTGGTTTTGGAGCTGAATACGGCGGCCGAATCTCGTCCGTCATGGACATTACCACCCGCGATGGTAACAAAAAACGGCATACAGGCAAAATCGGTCTCAATACCTTTGGTGCAAATCTCGTTTTAGAAGGGCCTCTGAAAAAAGAGCGCCCTGACAGCCCCTACACCATCACATACTTACTCTCTGCAAAGAACTCTATCCTCTCAAAATCCTCCAAAACACTTTATCCCTACATTAAAGGAGGACTGCCTTTCGATTTTACCGACCTCTACGCTAAACTCTCTGTCAATTCAGGCTCTGGTAGCAAAGTAAACCTCTTCGGATTCCGCTTCGACGACCAGGTCTCCGGCTATCAATCTCTGGCCGATTACCATTGGACCAACTATGGCTTAGGAACCAACTTTATGCTCGTCACTGGATCTAGTTCCATTCTCGAGGGACACATAGCCTATTCCGACTACTACATGAGCCTTAGAGACTCCTCTCACCACGACAACCATAGTGGCATAAACGGCTTTAACATGGGATTGGA
This sequence comes from Bacteroidales bacterium, assembly GCA_017530105.1. GTDB lineage: Bacteria > Bacteroidota > Bacteroidia > Bacteroidales > P3 > Colimorpha. Next base: position 28,276 of record JAFXMW010000045.1, on the reverse strand, counting down.
CATCACCAACTTTATCGGCTCCAATCGGATGCGTTACGGTATCGCAATCGAAGGCTACTCTACCAACTACCTCTTCTACAACCCCTATGGTCTGAACGTAGAACAACATGAAAACACCAACAGCCTGTCCGCTTACATAACCTACAAGATTGCCACTGGCGATTGGCTTATCGACCCAGGCATTCGCTATATCTATTACAACGCTCTCAATTCTGGAAGCCTGGAGCCTCGCATTTCTGCCAAGTACAATATTACCGACCAATTCCGCATCAAAATGGCCGGAGGTCTTTACAGCCAGATATTCCTTGATGCACGCTCTGACAACGATATCGTCAACCTCTTCAATGGATCCCTCACTGGATCCAACAACCTCTATATTCCCCGCACTTTCCTGGGTAACAAAGTAAAGAACCACATTCAAAAATCTCAACACATCATTTTTGGTGCCGAATACGATTTCACCAATCATTTTACCGGAAATGCGGAAATTTACTTTAAAAACTTTTCTCAACTGCTCAATGCAAACCGCAATAAAATGTTCGACCCAAGCGACCCCGCCTACCTTGTCGGTGGAATATACGAAAAACCCGAATACTATCTCACCGATTTCCTCGTCGAGAAGGGTAAAGCCTACGGTTTCGATGTCAGTCTTTGCTACGACATCGATTGGCTCTACTTTTGGGCCACCTACTCCCTCGGTTGGGTTTTCCGTACCGATGAATTCCAAACCTACACCCCTCACTACGACCGACGCCACACCATCAACCTTCTTGCTACCGTTCGTCTTGGAGAACTACACCAATGGGAAATCAGTGGCCGTTGGAGCTACGGCAGCGGATACCCATTCACCCAAACACAAGGCATGTACGAGAACATCACATTCAGCGATGGCCTCACTACCGACTACACCCGTATCAATGGCGAATACGGTGTTATCTATGGCGACCTATATGCAGGTCGTCTACCCAACTACCATCGCTTCGACCTCAGCGCAAAACGCAAGTTTTCCATTGGCAAACGTTCTATTCTCGAGGTCAATGCAAGCATTACTAACCTATACAACCGAAACAACATCTTCTATTTCGACCGTCTAACATTCGAACGTGTTGACCAACTTCCCATCATTTGGTCTGCCGGTCTCAACTTCAAATTCTAATCTCTCTTAATTGGAACCTAAGTCCCACACAATCTCTTGTTCGATAATACCGCAGTCTTTTAGACTTCCTAACCGAATCCCTCAACATATTGGTGACCCCTGTCATTTCGCACCATACGAATAATAGGTTGTCCTACCACATAAAGGACAACCTATTCATTTAATAAAAGCATCAATTCAACTAATGCGAGTCCAGTCAATGGGGGCAAGACCCTGTTGCTGCAGAATGGCGTTGCACTGAGAGAAATGCCTGCAACCAAAAAAGCCCCTATATGCCGACAAAGGAGACGGATGAGGGGCTGTCAACACATAATGACGCGTACGGTCTATATACTGGGCTTTACTGATGGCAAAACTGCCCCACAGCATAAACACTATTCCCGTGCGCCGCTGAGCCAAAGCCTGTATTGCGGCATCTGTGAACAATTCCCAGCCCCTGTGCTGATGCGATCCGGCCTGATGTGCCCGTACAGTCAATGTGGCATTGAGCAACAGCACCCCTTGTTCCGCCCAGCCTGTCAAATTACCGCTGGTCAACGGTATTTGTGTACCCAAATCGCTATTAATCTCCTTAATGATATTCACCAACGACGGGGGTACAGCCACTCCTGCCGGAACCGAGAAACACAACCCGTGTGCCTGTCCTGGTTCATGATACGGGTCTTGACCCAATATCACCACCTTCACCTTGTCAAAAGGGGTGCGGTCAAAAGCAGCAAAGATGTCCCCACCTTTTGGATAGCACACGTATTGCTGCCTCTCGGCCACCAGAAAGTCTTTCAACTGTGCGAAATACGGAGCCTCAAACTGAGGTCTCAACACTTCCAACCACGAGGGGTCAATCTTCGGGTTTATCATATCAGAAAGCCATTATAACGCAACTCCTCCCCTATTGTGGAAATATCCCCATGCCCAGGCAACACCTCATAGTCGTCAGGCAAGGTGAGCAATTGTGTCTTAATCTTGTCTATAAGCAACTGATAATCCCCGCCTGGCAAATCGGTACGGCCAATGCTGCCCCTGAACAAGGCATCGCCTGTCAGCACCATCTGTGCACTGGGCAACACATAAGCAATGCTCCCGGGGCAATGTCCCGGCACCTCCCTACATTCAATCTTCTCCTGTCCGAGCATCAGCACATCGCCACCCTTTATTTCATTCACCGGCAGTCTATCCATCCTCTCCACGTCAAAACCCATCACAGCACCATAAGCCTCTGCCTGGCGCAGCAACACCTTACCGTCGGAGTGCATCGTCACAGGCAGATTATACCGTTCGCACATCTCTTTCAAACCCGCAATATGGTCCACATGGGCATGGGTCAGCAATATCATGGCTGGCTCAAGCCCATTCTCCTCTATATACTGAGTAATCTGGGCCTCCTCATAGTTCGTCTCAGCACCGGGGTCGACAATGGCACACTGCTTTGTCGTCTCGTCCCAAAGGACGAAACAATTCATGGCAAAGTGATTAACAGTAAACTGCTTAACCTTCATAACTCCGGCTCCTTTCTCCTACCCTATCCAACTCTCTACGGCCTCTTTCTGCACCGGGGGGATATCCAGTTTGTTTTTCTTTCTCAAACCATTCAGGTCGTTATACAGCTTGTTGGGATTGGCCTCTTTAAGCTGTGCCAGCGTGTTGATGCCTGCCTTGCGCAGCATCGGCACCCACTCGGCTGCCACACCGTGCTCCACAAACTCCTCGTCGGTGGTGACTACGGCCTTCTTCTCTGGCTTCATCTGCGGGAACAACAGCACATCCTGTATGCTCTGCTCGCCAGTCATCATCATCACCAATCGGTCGATACCGATTCCCATACCCGAAGTAGGAGGCATACCGAACTCCAATGCTCTCACAAAGTCCAAATCGATAAACATAGCCTCGTCGTCACCCTTTTCGCTCAGGCGCAACTGCTCCTGGAAACGTCCCAATTGGTCAATCGGGTCGTTCAACTCGCTATAAGCATTTGCCAACTCCTTGCCATTGACAAACAGCTCAAAACGTTCCGTAAGATTGGGGTTGTCGCGGTGACGTTTGCACAACGGCGACATCTCAATGGGGTAGTCGGTGACAAAAGTAGGCTGAATCAGTGTATGCTCGCACTTTTCTCCGAAAATGGCGTCAATCAGCTTGCCCTTACCCATCGTCTCGTCGGTCTCAACGCCCAAAGCCTTGCAGGTATCACGCAACTGTTGCTCGTCCATATCCGCCACATCGTAGCCTGTCTGCTCCTTAATCAACTCACACATCGGGGCACGGCGATAAGGCGGTTTGAAATCAATCTCATTGCCCCACACCTGCACCTTGGTAGTCCCGTGCAGCGTCATGGCGATCCGCTCCAGCATGGTCTCCACAAACTTCATCATCCAGTTGTAGTCCTTATAGGCTACATATATCTCCATGCAGGTGAATTCGGGGTTGTGGGTGCGGTCCATACCCTCGTTGCGGAAATTGCGGCTGAACTCATACACACCCTCATAGCCGCCCACGATAAGCCGTTTCAGATACAGCTCGTTGGCGATACGAAGATACAAATCGATATCAAGTGCATTGTGGTGCGTGATAAAAGGACGCGCAGCGGCACCGCCCGGGATTACCTGCAACACCGGTGTATCCACCTCCAAATAGCCCTGCTCGTTGAAATAATCGCGCATCGTGTTCACAATCTTAGCCCTCTTCACAAAAGTCTCCCTCACGTGCGGATTCACTATCAAGTCCACATACCGCATACGGTAACGCTGCTCAGGGTCGCTGAAAGCATCGTACACCACGCCGTCCTTCTCCTTAACGATAGGCAGCGGGCGCAGGCTCTTGCTCAGCACCGTCAAACTCTTCACATGAATGGAAATCTCACCCATCTGGGTGACGAACACATAACCCTTCACACCTATAATGTCACCAATGTCCAGCAGCCGCTTGAACACCGTGTTGTACATCGTCTTGTCCTCGCCCGGACATATCTCATCGCGTTTCACATACAGCTGAATACGCCCGTGAGGGTCTTGCAGCTCTACAAACGACGCCGCACCCATAATCCTGCGGCTCATGATGCGTCCTGCTATGCTGATGTCTTGAAACAGCGTATTATCCTGCGGATACTTTTCCAAAATCTCACTCGACTTGACATTTACCTCATACAAGGCAGCGGGATAAGGATTAATACCCAGTTTCTTCAATTCGTTCAACGAATTCCTACGGATTTGTTCTTGTTCGGTCAGTTCGGCCATGATACAATATATTATTAATAAATAGTTTACATTACCCTACCCCATACGGGGTGAAATACAAAGATACAAAAAAAAACTCACATTCCAACAATTCCACCCTCACAAAACCACATATAAAAAGCATGGGCGGGTACAAGACCCGCCCGATGCAATCAATGCATTATGAAAAACCAAACAGTTATATCCTTATTTAGAAGCGTTCACAGTAGAACGGCCATCAGGATCGACAAAACCAGGTGCAGGTTTCACTAAGCGGACGGAACGCAGATGCCACCATTCCATATCGTAGTTAGCATCGATATGATTGCCCACTTGGCCTGACGATGTTTGAAGATGCCACTTATATTCATTGTACTGGAATGCCAAGTAATGTGCATAAGCATAATTATTATTTGTTCTTGTCCTTGACCAATAATAGCCAGCCTGATATGTGTCTTCAACATAGTTACCCTCGTTGCCCCATTTGTTACCATATCCTGCAGCAGGGAGGAACATGGCGCCGGCAGCTTCCAAACGTGCCCACTCTGATACCGTATATGTATTAACATAAGCATTCGAACCATCGTCTTCGCCTGCAGGGGTGAAACTGAGACCAGCAGGAACATCGTCTGATGTCCAGTCATCGGGCATCAAAATAAATCCATAGATATAGTCTCTCGGCTGTCCGTTAAAAGCCGCAACTGCCTGATGACCCTGTATACCAGTAATCATAGCTTTGCCGCGCAAATTGTCGCCATTTTCATGTACACGGGTATGGAACAGATAGTACCACTCGTCGGAGTTAAGAGTAAACCATGTTTGAGGAGCATCGCCGGAAATAGTCTTGTACGTACCCCAATCTTTAAAATATTCGCCCGAAGTACCAGAAGGAGTCCATCCACCTTGTTGATACCAATAATCGTAGGGATACATACCAAATTGACCATTGCTGGAGGCATCACTCCACGCAAAAAGGTCCTCTGTCTGAGTCAAATTATAATAACCTGAAGCGACGTTGTTTTGGCCGAAAAAGTCATACTGGCGAGCAGCGAACTGCCAAGTGCCGGAAGAGGGGTTGGTGGAACCGACATGCTGCAGGTTACCACGGGAGAAGACCACCTTGTAGGAGTCTTCACCAGTGGCACTGCCACGTACCGAGAAGTAGCCAGACAGGCCGTTGTCCTCCTTGGGGGTGCCAGCCTTGTGCATGGGCACAATATAGTTGCGAGGCAGAGTGACAGCGGATGAAGTGGCAAAAGTGACGGTCCGGAGTTTCTGGTCGTCAAGAGTGGTCTGATCGTGTTTCATGACAAAAATACGAACGCTGACCTGCTTGTTTTCGAACGGGGGAAGGCAGATGTAGTATTTGCGAGCAGACTGAGCACCAGCCTCAACGGTCTCGCGCATATCCTCGGGGATATCGAGATTGACACGGTTGTACTTTTCGCCCGCGCCTGTCATCTCGACTTCAGTGTCGGTACCGTCGATAGTAACCACACCGTCGCCATAAAGAGCCACACCGGGAACGGTGACCTCCATGCCGATGATATCATAATCGTCGGATGAGGTGTTGGTCCACTGCACCTCCAACATCGAGCAGAGGTTGTAGAAATGCAGTTTTTTACCCGAGTTGTTTTCGATAGCAGCAACAGAAGGGAGCTTAATGTTCTGAACACCGTCCTGCTCTTCGTAGGCCTGCCAACGCGAGAAATGGATAGGCTGGTTGGTAGTGCCTGTAAAGCCTGTAGTAATCGAGGCGGGATAAGCAGCATAGTAGTTGCCATCATTATTAACCTCTACGGGAACATAATATTTGCCACCTTGGTATTCAATGTTATATTCAGTACCATTGACGCTGACCGACTCACCCGACTGGAAGAAGACGGGGTTGTGGTTTTCATCAATATAAAGCTTGCTGTCGGCTGCGGCTTTCTCCACATCAACACCGAGAGTAACAATCTGAGTATCTTTTTTGCAACCTACAAACAGCATGGAACTGATGGCTGCCACTGACAATATGATAGTCGAAATTCTTTTCATCGTGATTCTCCTTTCTTAGAAATTACTGAATATGCCAGTCCCAACCAAGTTCCTGGTTACCTTCATCATAGTTCATTTGCTCAACCATACCGTCGGTTTCGGTATCAGGCTGATTAACCGTATAGCTTCCTTCGAAGCCTCGCTCAATCACAAAATCCACCACCTTTACGGCAGGGGAAAGATAATTGTTCTTGCTTTTTTTCATTTTTACCTTATTATTTTTGTTATTTTCTGTGTTAATTATCCAATTTTACCTATTCAGAACAGGGAAATAGAGATATTCAACACAAAAAGCATAGATACTCTATGCCCACAGAATACATCCATCTGCGTATTATTCAACTAAATGCCGGAATCCCATATCCCGTTCTTGAGATGCAAAAATACACTTTTTTTTTAATATAGAGGAAAAATAACCACAAGTTATACTGTTTTTCACTACAATATAACCAAAAAAGTTGCAACTAACACAAAATGAAACCGTTTGCAAAAACAGCACGAAAACAACCCCTGGCGATAGTTCGCTCGTTCTCCTTCAGTTCTCCCATATTTCTCCCATATTTCTCCCATACGCGATGGGAGAAATATGGGAGAACTGGGGGTTAAATGCGGGCGAAGGAGCTGCCGCGAAGGGCATTTGTCACGACCCCTGCCGCTACAACAGACGGAGATGGAGGCAAAGGGGTATGATGAGGACCCGATAACTATGCATCGGGATAAAAAAAAGTCCCTCACACGGCTGTGTGAGGGGCTTTGCGTTGTCCAACCAGGACTCGAACCTGGACTGACAGAACCAAAATCTGGAGTGCTGCCATTACACCATTGGACATCCTCGCTTTCCTCAAATCATTAAAGATTAGTTTTTTACAGATTATTGCATCTATTTCTCTCTCTTGATTTGAGGATGCAAAGATACAAATATTTTTTTAATCAGCAAAAAAATATTTTAAACAAATTGCAATTCGGTTCCTTCGGTACCGAGGAAAATGGAGAATACAGTGTTGCGGTCAACGGCAATGTATTTGCCTTCCTTGAGGTTTTTGACACATACACGGCCATCATCGGAAACCATGGTAATGGTGAAGGTGTTGTAGCAACCGGGAGCGACATAGAGGTAGAGGTCAGCACCTTGTGAGAAATCCATTGCAGGTATCTGTTCGAGGCTGACGTATTTGGCTGCACCTTCGACGGGGGTGAGCACCGGCGATGTCGGGTTGTCGACAGTAAAGCGTCCGGAGAGGAAGTGGACAGAGTCGTCGGTGGTAACGGAGACAGACATGATTTTTTCGGAGGTTTGGATGCGGAGACGCACAATGCCGCAGAGGGCTTTGAAGGCGAGGTCGGGACTGCCGTTCTGGGTTTGGGCATAGAAGGGCATGCCTTCGGGGAAGGATATTCCATTCTGTACAGCAGGAATCATGATGCTGCCTTCTCCTCCCCAGAAAGAAGCGGGATAGACAAAATGGCGCACACCGTGGGTGGCCATGGTGTCGGGAAGCTGGAGGGTGGCATGACTGCTGTCGGGGACAAGTCCGGAAAGGGGAATCTGGTCGGGAGCACGTGCCTCATCCCAAGTGACGAGGAGGTCGCCTACATTCCAAGTGACAGGAGCATCGCCGTTGCCGGCCACTTTCTCGACGGTTACTTGATACACACTGTTGTTGTGGCACGAAACAAATGCCACGAGCATGGCGGCTGACAATGCCAAACCGATAAAGATTTTCTTCATAATTGACTATTTTATAATTAATAACATAGGTGTTACACAATGAAATCCAAATTTGGATTTGCAAAGATACTACTTTTTTTTTGATTATTGTCCCTTTGTCGAAAAAAAAGCTTAGGACAGGGTTAGCCTACGGTGACGAGAATCAGTTTGCGGCTTGAGGGGGTGACGCGGAAGGGATGCGAGGTGCGTCGGCCTACAATCCAGAGGATGCGGTCGGAGGAGTCGACAAGGAGCAGTTGGCTCTGCTTGTCGAGCAGGCTGTATTTGTGGTCGGAGAAGAAATCGCTGAGAAGTTGGGTGCCGTGTTGCATGCCGAAAGGCTGGAAACGGTCGCCTTGACGCCAGTGGCGCAGAGCAAGGGGAAGGGTGAGGGTGTCGGCATCGAAGAGGGCTTGGTTGGCAGGGAGTTGTCGAGGGTCGGGAGCAAGAGCGAGGTTGTCGAGGTGTTCAATAGCCAGGGAGGGATATGAGTCGAGTTGTGAGGGCTGAATTGGGGAGATGATGAGGACCGAGCGGTCAAGGACAGCATGATGGGTGGCGGAGAGGAAGCGACGCCCCGAAGCCGAGCAGGCTAAGATGTCGGTAACCGTTGAGGCGTTGAAGCCATAGGGACGGAGCAATTCGAAAAGGAGTTGAAACCGGAGGGGCTGGGAATCGAGGTGGCCGAGTTGCGGCAATTGGGAGAATTGAAGGCTTATGTGAATGGTGCCATCGGGATGGGCGGTGACCATGTGCCGACGCAGGGGTTGGAGGAGCGCGTGATAGAGTTGCTCGACTGACTGGAGATGGGCAATGGTGTCGGCCAAGGCCGTATCGGCCGAGGGCTGGAGCTGGCGCAGGAGGGGGAGAACCTGGTGGCGGATTTGGTTGCGGCGGTAGAGGAGGGAGGAGTTGGTGGAGTCTTCGACATGAGCAAGGGAATGGATGCGGGCATAGGACTCGATGTCGCTGCGTGAGAAAGGAAGCAGCGGCCTGACGACAAGGCCTTGGATGGGGAGGATGCCGTGGAGACCTGACAGGCCGGTGCCGCGTAGGAGGTTGATGAAGAAGGTCTCGGCAGAGTCGTCGCGGTGATGAGCCGTAAGAACCGCGGGGTAGCCTTGCTGACGGCAGAGGGAGGCGAACCAGTCGTAACGAAGGGTGCGCGCAGCCTCTTCGATGCTTTGTCCGTGGCTGCGGGCATGGGCGAGGGTGTCGAATCGGATGAAGTGGAAGGGAACAGAGTATTGGCTGGCAAGGGAACGGACAAACTGCTCGTCGCGGTCGCAGTCGCCGGGTCGAAGGTTGAAATTGCAGTGGGCGATGGCAAACGGGAAGGCGGCAGAGTGCATCAGGTGGGCGAGAACCACGGAGTCGATGCCCCCACTAACGGCCAGCAGCACCTGCTGCCCTGTGGGGAAGAGGTGCTGCCGACTGATGTGCGATATGAATTGCTGTAGCACTATTTGATAATCATCTTGCGCATACGGCGTTCGCCATTGAATTCGATACCGTAGTAGTATACACCCGAGGGGAGGTTGGAGCCGTCGAAGGAGACGACATGGCGGCCTTCAGTGTAGTAGGAAGTGCTTTCGTGGATTTGGCGACCTACCAGGTCGTTGACAAAGAAGCGGGCACGACCTTCGGTGGGGAGGACAAATTCGATGCGAGTGGTTCCATCGTAGGGGTTGGGGTAGTTCTGTTCGAGGGCAAAACCGGGTTCGGCCACGAAGGGTATGTCTTCGAAGTAATTGAGCACCTCGATAATAGTAGTCTGGTTGTTGGACGGGTCACTGTCGGTAGTAGGTGTGGTGAATGATAGTTCACCGACGTATTTGCGGTCAGGAGCCTTGGCAATCTTGAAAATACCGCCTTGTTTGTTGAGGAAGTCGATATGCTTGTATTCTCCAGGCTCAATGTACCAACCTTCTCGAGGAACACCATAGGTGAACCTGACACCATTGACGAAAGCTGTCAGGGTGATAATGTTGAAGTACGGCACAGTACCATTGTTGTAGACAACGGCCCTTACACGGCATGAGTCGGTGCGGTTTTCTTCAATCTGGAGTTTAACGGCAAGAATATCGGTGTAGGTGGGAATAATAACATCGGTAGTATCGTTGACCTTGTGGGTGTCAGCAGGCACAGTAACATAAGCCGTCATGAACTCGTAGGGGGCAGTACGACCTGGGTCGGTATAATTCTTGAAGTAGTAGATTGCTCTGCCACCTGCCGGGATACCTTCGGCACGATGGAAGGTTTCAATGGTACCCTTGGCTGTATCTTTATCAATAAAGAAACCAACAGGGAAGTCGTTGATGACATTGGCACCGACATTGTCGATAATAACACCGAATTGGGTTTTTTGGGGATTACGCTCATCGATGATGGCCGCAGTGGCTCTGGCATCGGTAATGGCAGCAATACCTGCAATCTCCATGACAATGGTGTCGTTGTAGGGGTAGACGTCGAGGTTGTATTTGCACCAAGTGGTAAGGAGCATGGTACCCATGGTGGCACGCTCACGTTTGCGGAAGGTGTAGTTGAAGTATTCGGTGGAAGGAAGATTGTGGCCAAGGTAGTCGGGGAAGTGGATGTGTTCGCAGACAGTGTCGCCCTCGTTGTAGATATAGAACACATCGCAGTCTTCGATTTCGTTTTGACCGAAGTTACGCAGACGGAGTGTGATGTTGAGGCTGTCGCCAGCAACAGCACTTTCCAAAGGTGATAGGATGGCATAGTTATAAAGGTCGTTGGCCAAAGGAGCCAGACCGAAGACTTTGACCGTGGTGTCGTTGTCTTTGTAGAGGTCGAGCTGGACATCGGTGAAAGCAGCGATGCTGAAGGTATCGGGGTAGTCGTTAGTGATGGTGAACGGGAACGGGAACTCGTACTCTATGTCGCCACCGGGAGAGATACCATACTCGCACATGGCTTCATGAGCAAGGTAGGAGCCATAAGGAATATAGCTGACGCGGAAGTTGCTGATGGAGTCGTAGCCGTAGTTGTGGATGATGACACGCGGATAGATGGTTTGACCAAACTGAGGATCGACAGGATGGGTGATTTCGGTAACACCAACATCGATATCACGCTGTTGACGACCGATGATGAAGTTGTCGATGGCTGCACCGTCGCCGAAATTGGCGGCAGGAGATGTAGTGACAGGTGTGGTATAGACGAAGCGGAACTGCAAGTCTTGGGCGAAGTCACCGGTGAGAGGCTTGGTGGCAAGAGAGAGGTGGATGTACTCACCATTGCGGGTGTTGCCGGTCCATCCTTCCTTTTGGTCGTACCAGCTGGGATTGTCTTCCGGGTCGGCAGTCCAACGGGCACCATCGTCGTCGAGGGTCACCCACTTGTGTTCGAAGTTTATGTATTCTAACTTCAAGAAACTACCTTCACCCATATTCTTGCTGAGCAGGAACTCGACGGTATCGATTCGGATACGACGAAGATTGATGATGGGTGAGTAGAGAACACTGCGATTGCCATGTTTACCAGAGATGACTGGCTCGGTGCAACTGGTGACATAGGCATTGGGCTGAGAGTAGGAAGAAACGATGTTGGTCTTGGCCGGTGTGCCACGATCAAAGTAGTTGCGGGTAAAGTTGTTGTATCCGGCAGGGACATACCATCGGTTGAGTTCTTGGTCGAAGCTGTCGATGTAACGAGCCTGGATGACAAAGTAGCGGTGGTAGCGGTAGTGAAGTGTATTGTTGGTGGTATGGAAGGTGTCGCCTTCAACCTCGACATTGCAGACGAGGTCGGTGGTGCCTTCATAGAAATAGACGGAGTCGAGGCGTACAACAGCACTCATACCCGGTTCGAGGTTACCCATCCAGTTTATCACGCCAGACTGTTGGGGATGGAAATTGTCGGAGAAGTTGTAGGAGATGGTGGCGTTGGTAATCGGTGTGGCACCCTTGTTGGCAAGCATGATGCTGACATAATGGTCGGTGTCGGTGACGATGTGGTTGCGCGGTGCCACAACACGGGTGAGTGCAGCATCGACACTGTCGAGTTCAACATCTTCCTGGATATAGAGGAGGTATTGTTGCATTTGACCGTTTCCATGCACGTTGAGGGTATGAATACCGTTGACATAGGCGGTGGAGTCGCCATCAACCCAGACCAGCATACGCATGTAACCATAATGTGCATATTCGGGGATGGTGAGAGGCAGTTTGTACTCTCTGCGGCTGCGGACCTTGGCATTCTTGGCGAGAAGGGACTTGGTGAGGTTTTCAACACCGTTGAAGTCGTAAGAACCATCACGGTTGTAGTCAATGGCAACACAGAGAGAGGCTGCAGTGGAGGAGTCGAATTCAACTAAATTGTTAGCGACTTCGATGGTGAGGGTATCCTGCGTGCCACGGCGAATGTAGAGAGTGGGAATCTCTGCTTGGCTCGGATTGTAGTTACCCAGCCAGAGATTATCGTAACCAATCATGTCGGGCATGATATTGTCAAGTTCGTTATAGGAGACCCTTGTAATATCGAAGCCTTCTACACTTGTGGGGGCAGAACTGTTGATTGTGTCGTATATGTTCTCAGCCAAGGAGCAGAAGTTGTGAAGAGTGCGGAGGGTGTCGTTGCCCCGTTGCTGGTCGTCGGGATGATAGACCCAAGCATTGAGGGTGAAGTTGGTGTTGGAAAGAGGCTGGTTGATTTGGAGCAGTGCAGTGTCGAAGGAGAAGTCGTAGTAGCTGACATTGTCTCCAATACGCCCGGGAATGGTGGCACGGACGGTGTCGTGGACTTCGAGATAGGTGACACGTCCATTAGCATTCATAAACTTGAATGCGATGGGGATGTTGGAGATGGGCTCGCTGCCATAGTTGACGACACGGAGGGTGACAGTGTCTTTTTCGAGATAGACACGGCCGGAAGCTCTCGGTGAACGCACTTCGGAGATAGAAACATCGTAGTAGAGCGGCGGATTAATGCCAACGTTGATGCTGGAGTAGTAACTTGTGCAGTTACGAGTACTAAGGCAGCTGAGGTAGTAGAGACTATCGTGGAAGTACTGCGGAGTATTGCTCCAGTGAGTTGAGCGACCGTAGTTGTTGTTACCGTTATAGAAGAAATTGCCACTTACGGTGTCGCGATGCCACCTGATAGTGCGGCCTGCATTTTGAGTGGCCCAGAAGTTGGCATAAGTGCCATAGTCGACCATGGTGTCGTGAGGTATGGGCATCTCGGGAGTGTGGTTAGAGGTGATGTTGATGTAGTTGGTGGTATCGGTGAGCGGTTTCACATCGTGCTCGTAGTGGACGAAACCACGGAGTTTGATGGTAAGGTCTCCAATATAGCCGGTGGGATAGAGGTTGGGCTGGACAGACGGCGAGTTGACCATCTCAGTCATAGTACCTACAGGAAGTGCTGTACCAAGAGAACGGAGGTCATCGCTGTTGGCTCCAGGAATGTTGGGGAAGTTGGGCAATGGATTGCTGCCAGACTGCTGTGCATAGTAGTCGTAGCCAAGAGTAAACATTACATCGCCGGGGAAGTCCTTCTTACCGACATTGCGGAGGGTGTATTTAAGAGGCACCTGATACAAACGGCAGTGGAGAGGATCGACGGTGCTGTCGAGCGCAATGGAAACCAACTGCAGGTCGTATGCGGGATAGAGGAATACCTCAGCGGTATCGACATTGTTGGAAAGGTCATTATCGGTTACACCGGGACCAATGTTGAGGACAACCACAATTTTCTGTGTGTCGACGATACCCAGTGGCGAGGGTACCAAAGTGCTGTCTTCAACCAGAGTGCGCAATGGCAGACGGCTGATGGTTCGGGTCTCGGAGCGAGGCTGCGGGAAGACATCGGCCATGTAGGCATACCACGTGACATTGTTTTCGGGAGCGTCGCCGTTGTTATAGACCTTGATTCGAACTCTGATAGAGTCGGTTTCGATATTCTCGACATCCGGGTTGGCACCTGTTGTAATCAGCGGCACAAAGGGCTCGGTGATTACGGCAATGGCAATGTTGTGGGCAAGACGGTGGAACTCATAAGCACCAATGGTGGGTGCAGGAATCTGCGGGCGAATCTTTCCGAATACGTCGGTTGTGACATCGGGGTTATACTGGGCATCGCCGGCAAACTGTGCAAGAGTAAGATGGAGGTCGGTTTCGCTGAAGAAGAACGGATACTCCTCCTTGGAGTTGTTATCCTTGTTATTAATATACTTCAGACTGTCGAGGCAGACCGGAGACTGTCCACTCCAGAAGGCAAAACTACGGGCACCAGTGTTGGGGTTGGGTTCGGAATTCGAGTAGTAGACATTGAAGTTGGAGTTGACCACACAAGTATCGATGGCGACATAGTAGGCATAGCCTTTACTTCTGTTGTCGAAGATGTTGTTGAGGACATGGACACTTGAGGAATTCTGACAGCTGAAGGTACGGGTCTGAGGCTGACTGGGTCCGGCATAGAGGGACGCTGTATTGAAATAAACATTGACATGCTTACACAGCGAGTCGACCCAGATGCCTGACGAAGCAAGCGAGGCTACGCCAGTGCCCGAGAGGGAGATCATATTGTTGTAGACCGTAACACGGTCGATGTTGGTACCGCGGCAATTGTTGATAGCGATACCACGTTTACCACCGGTCCTTGTGTCAAGGAGGTAGATAGAATTGCGCTGGACTCCCACATGCATACCGTTGGCTACATAAATACCGGTGAGAGGTTTGCCTGCGAGAGAAGAAGCAGCAAAGATTGTATCGTGGTAAATCGACAACGTGTCGGTATTGCGGATATGGATACCCTGGTACCAGAAGTTGAGGATGGTGTTCTCCTTGATGGTGATATTGTCGCTATATTCATTATTGACAGAACGCACGGCATAGTAACCACTGTCGAGGAGACAGCTGTCAATCGTGATGAAATGGTTTCCATTACCCAAAAGGACAAGGCTGGCATTGGTAGTGGAGGCAGCGGTTTTCTTTGAACGCAAGGTGCAGTTCGAGAACCTGATGTTGCTGCACTCATCAATCTTGGCCACATTGGCAAAGATATTGTTACCCGTACCTGTAGTGTAGTTAGCATAGAAGTAGATGTTATCAAATCTGATGTTGCTGACATCAAAGATACGAATTACATGGTTGCTTGCATTGGTGGGGGTATGAATCACCTGAGCCTGCATACTGGCGCCAGGGATGGTTCTAAAGGTAATGGTATTAGTGTCGTTAACGCCATCAATGGGGCCAATGTTCAACTGACCTTCAAAGACATCGGCACAAAGATCGAAAGTTACAGCACCGACAACACCAGCATGGGTCAGCGTGTCGATAGCGGCTATTATCGTGGGATATTCACTACCTGCGCAAGAGCCCACAATATAGTTGCCCGTGCAGAAACGGACATTGATGGTACGACGTATGGTATCGTTGGTGGTAACAGAGTCTCCTGGAATATCTATCACCGCAGTGATGACGTGACGTCCGGGACTCAAAAGGGTATTTAACAGATGCACCTCACGGGAATAGCCCAACGGGAGATTGTTGGCAGACCCTGTGGTTTGTTGCCATGCACCATTGTCAATCTTATAATGAAGTGTGTAGTTGTTAATATTGGACTGACCATGGTTGTCAATCTTGACATTGAGGGAGATGGAATCGCACGAGGACATCATCAAGGTGTCGAGAGACGAAGGCCACGAAACGGCAGCATCCGTGTCGGGCACACCATCGACCTCAATACGTATCATAGCTTCAGGACCGATACATCCAACACTTTCCCAGAAACCGAAAGTGATGTCGGGGCGGTTACCACCTCTGCTGCCCGATGTTTGTGTAGACTGGTCGGCAGTGTTGTTTTGTTTGGTGATGACCGTATTGGGCTGAGCAGTGTAACGGGTGTTGGCACCTCCGGAGATACCGGCAGTACTCAAACCACGGGTCACTTCAATCACAATGCTCGACACACCATCCCAGTGGAAGACAGTATCAAGCGTGTGGGTTACCCAACCAATATTCTGGGCCGAGAAGGAGAGGTTGGATGCGGAATAAACCTGGGTCAACCCAGTCTTGAAGTCGCCATTGGTGAAAGTGACTTCTGGCACCGTGCCCATTTTAATGGTATAATAGTCGAACTGGAAAGTGGAGACATTATTGCCCAACGACTCAAGATAAAACGCGACAGAACCGATGTCACCAGCACCATGACCGGCAGCTATCATTTGTTCTGCAGGGATAAGATACTGCTCCTTGACATAGCGGGTCTTCGGGTTATAGGGCGACGGGAAGTTGTTGTTCGTAACCGATGCCAGAGTACCGATATGAGTGTTCGGCATATTAACCAGAGCCACACCACTTACGTAGAAGGTGTCGGGATGGTAAATAATCGGGGTGACGTAGCTACCCATTGTAATGCCCAACAAGGTGTGAGTGGACGAATACCAAGCTGTGGCTGTCCTGTTGTTAAGACCACTTGCAACGAGCGTGGCAGTGGAGTTATAGTTGATTGTCTGGGGTGAGACCACAATGGGCATCTCCGGAGTGTACAGTGCAAGGAATTCGCCCCTCAAGGTGTCGTTATCGTGGTACGGGTCGGAGTCATTCAAATCAACCCATACCATCAAATGGAAAGTAGAATCCTGCATGGTATGCATGTTGATGGTATTGGAGAATGTGTGGTGTACCATGCCTCGAGCAGGAATACCGACAGAAAGGGTATCGGCGCAGGCCACTGTGGTACCGCCATCAAGGCTGTACTTCACCACTACTGAAGAGACTGCTTGTGAACCATAGTTGTGAACATCCACCGACACAGGTTCAATCTCAGTAAGACTACATCCCTCATTAACCTGAAGGTCCTCAACAGTAATATCAATATTAGGAATATTTGTTACATGGAGGTTGACGGCGGCACGGGCACCTTCGCACCCATTGTCGAAATAGCGTATCAGTTCGCTTTCCGTCTCACCGATGTGCATCGGATTAGCGTTTGTGGCCACCTGCCACAAAGTAGCGGTGGCTGTGGGTGATGCATTGGGAGCATTGGTAGGCCATGCCACACGGCGGGCACCTGCGGTTTGAGTATTCACAGGAGGTGTAGCGGTGCTGGCTCCCTGAGCCAAGTTGATTGCACTTCCCTGCCATACCGAAGCGGGAATACTCTGATTGCTCCAGTTAATCGGCTGTGTGGAAGCAGTGGTTATCACTGAATTGAAAGGCACTGCATCGGCAACGCCATTACCATCACGGTAGATGACACCGAAGTTTGCGGTGTACGACACCGAGGGGATGGCTGTCGAAGGAGCAAAGATTGTACGCGTTGAGTCGCTTGCGGTAGCAGATGTTTTGAACTGCAGAACCAAGTTGGCACCCGGTTGGATCGTCACATTGGGAAGCACCCATATTTTGGCAGCAGCAGTGGCCTGCACAATAATAATCGAGTCCCCTTCAAGGTTTGCCGGGTAGTCGCCACAGTTCGTCAACTCAATGGCAATATTGGTCTGGGCGTGCATCCACGAGGGCATGGGGTAGGTAACACCCACAGCAGTTGGAGCACGACTCACCTGCACCTCGGTAATCTTCACCAGCGGAAGGTTACGTTTCTGCGAAATATAGAAAGATGTGTCGGCATACAGCGGACTGGTGACAAGTGTAGGACCATAGAAGAAATAGTTCGTATCATCAAGCGAATGGAACCATGAAATACCCGAATTTTGCATACGTCCATTGCCCGAAGTGTAGTAATTCACAGGCCACGAGTTGATGCCGGATGTAGGTGTAATAGTAGCAGAAGTGCGATAAGGCACATTCTGGTTTATTACCGTGGGAGCGGGAGCTGCATAACGCGAAATAACAGTATACATCGACGTATCGTTCATATCGTCGGGGTCAAGACTGCATTTCACCCACCATCTGATACTGTAGGTCTCATCCGAATTGTTGGGGCCACTGGGCAACGACATAGTACGGGTAGAAAGGAAATGAATAGTGTCGGAAGGACCACAGTTGCGACTGACGGCAAACGTCTGAACCGGGCCACCATTTAAAGAATAATATACCGTAATAGGTGTCTCGCTGCTATACGTATAAGTGCCGTTACCCGTATTGCGGATGGCAACCTCCACGGGGATGGATGCCGGGGCACCGCAATAGTCGGGGAGAGGAGTGACAAACTCCACAGGTGTAAAGTCAACTGCCAACACCGAAACCTCGTAGGCACCCAAACTGGGAGCCGTAGCGTTACGGGTGGTACCGAACATATCGATAGTCACACCAGGGACAGGAGTACCCACATTACGCAACAACTCGCTGAATGAACGAAGGTCAACCGTCGAACCATTGGTGTAGTTGGGGTTGCCCGTCACCGAACCCTGGTCGCCGGGCACTGCCGTACGCCAGTTGTTCATCGAGTAATAGTTGATACCGGTAAGCTTATTCAACACACCGCTGCACGAATAGTAGCAGTTATGGTCGACATGTAAATTGCTCATATTGCTGCCCGGCATAAAGTTGAACGCATAGTTCGAAGTATCGAACGAAGCAATGACATTATTCTGGAAATAGATATTGCTGACAATGTCACCACCCAATGTGGCTGCAGCCACATTGACAAAATCGGGGGCATTCATACGCACCGAGTTGAAGACAACCTTCAGATACGAGCCCTTGATGATATTCAGCGGGGTGGTAAGCATATTGGTGGAACCGTCAAACAGGGAGACAATCATGTTGTTCGCCACCACACCGTATGTTTGGGAATTACCATGCATATCGGACACACCGATACAACTCGAACCCTTGGTCGAATAAACCTTGTTGCGGGTAATCTTACTGGCATCATACACATACTGTCCCAGCACAGTGTAACTGGCATTGGTGCGGACATCATAAACCATATTGCTGTCCACCACCACATTGCTCTGGTTCACAACCGAGATAGCAGTGTTCACCTGGTTGCTGAATTCGCAGAACTGTACGGTGTTATTGGATGCCAGATCGTCAGGAGCCGAACCCCTGACATCCACACCTATCGCACCGCCGTAAAATACGCAGTTAGTCACCAACACCGAGTCGGCTTCACTAACCTTCAGCAAGGCACTGCACGAACTATTGATTGTATTACTATCTGCAAAGTAGCAATTCTCAAACACACACAGATTGCTTCCCTCACCCATCTGGACAAGGACATTGCAACGGTTGTCCGAGAAGCGGCCATTGCAGAAATTAATATTCCTGAACAGAATACCGCGAGCATCCGAAATGTCGACCAGATATTCAGCATTGGTCGACTCACCCTGGCGCGGACGGCGGAAGGTTACCACCGACGACTCCGTGGCGGGTTCGAAGGTAATCATATTTGTTTCTGACGCACCGGGAATGAACGGGAACTTGACAATACCATAATTGCCGGCAGGCATTTTAATGGTCAACGGACCGTTCACACCGCAACGGCTCAACACATACAGGCAATTCTCCAACGACGAGAAATTGGCCGATGCACCTGTGCCAATTGTACGCACACCGCTGTAAGGACCGTCGCACACGGCAAACGGGGCGAAACTGGTATCATTGTAGGGCTCATGGTCACGCACACGCAACGTCCCTTCGGTGATAGTGTCATCCACCCATGCACGCATCGTGTGGTAACCCACCACGAACGTCTGGTTGTTGTTCAAGTGAACCCTGACACTGTCGCCACCGGCCAACGTCCCTGTCCAATCGTAATACACCGGAGGTTCATTGTCAATACGGTACCAAATACGAACAGCGTTCATCGTGTGAACACCGAAATTCTTCAACCACACCACCACCGAGTCAGTACCATGATTGCAAGGCACATCATAACTGGGGTATGCCAATGCCGAAATACCACAGTCGCTCATCAACGGAAGATGTTTCGATTCATAGAACTGAATCCATGGGCGCTGCTGAGCCACAATGCCTGTTGCAGAAGCTTCACCATTGAATACATCCTCTTCCAAAGAGCCTTCGTGACCAACAATCATCAGAGACTGTTTGTTCGACGGTGCAGGGATATGCTTAATGGGCGTTCCCACAGGATCCACCAAACCACCGTCAAGAATCATCTGCACCACCAAATCGCTACCGGAATAGAAGAACGTATCCTGAAGAGTAATCGTTTTATACGAATTGGCCGCACACTGCTCCAACACAAAAACCGAGTCATACACTATCGGCATCGCTGTGGCAGTAAATGCCGAATTGGAGCCAGTGCGGTTCTCCGAATACGACTTGTTGCACATGCGTATCTGAAGACGAGGACGGACTATAGTGGTATTATTGTTCGAAATAATAAACCTGAAACTCTTAATATAGCCGGGGCCATACCCCATCTCCGCCATAAAAACACTGTCGTATATGAATTCCGACTTATTGTCCGCATAATACGGGAACGGGAAGTTCGAGTTGTTGGACTGGTTGCCTGGAGGCCCTGCAGTATTGGTCTTACCCCTCTTGCATCTATACGTCAACCACTGCGAGGAATTCTTCGGGAACGTAACCGTGTTGTCGTTCACGGTCGAGTCCCTAATAATCAGATGATAATGCATCAAGGTATCGAAACCATAGAAAGGAATTCTGCCTTCAAACAAACCGTTGGGGCCGGAACGGTGCAGGTATGCCCTGTGCACTGTGGGGTTATTGCCAACACGGTACTCAGCATAAACCGAGTCTCCGTTGATACCCTGCACCACCGGTGTGGTTACCAAAGCCTTCAACAAAGCGCCACGGCTACTGGGATAGTTGATATAATCGGGGAAGGACAACATTGTCACATAAGGGGTGACAATGGCCTGGCTCGAGGCGCGGAACGTGATGTCATCAAGAAACCAACCGGCATTGTTGTCTGTAGCCGACTGTCTTTCCCACACTTTGAAACGCACCAGCAACTTCTTGTCCTGGGGGGCGACACCATTGAAAAACGAATTCAAATCGAAACGCTCCTTCTTCCACATGGCGTTGCTTGCCGTTGTACCATTCCAGTCGGAGTAACAGTTTTTATGGAAACAGCCAAACGAGGAGAAGTTCCGACATCCTCCATCAGCCATATTATAATGCGTACCACTCAACGTAATCCACGCAGATGAGGTTGGAAGTCTTGCCTCCACATTACAAACCGACATACGCAATGCCGATATCAAATCAAGAGGGTCGATAAAGGCAATATGCATGAATTCAAGAGTATAGTAATGGTAATCTGAATTCTGCGAGAAATCGATTGTATCCAGCAATATCCACTCCTGCTGGTTCGTGACACTGTGAATTTGCGCAGCCTTACTACCACCCGAAGCTATCGTGGTAGAAATACCCACATTGCCCGAGTTCGTGTACGTCTGAGGCGTGCCAGTTTCAAAGTCCTGAGTGTAGATTACATCGATTTGTGCATGTCCGGCAAGTGCCGACAAAGCAAAAATCAGTCCTAAAAAGAAAAATCTTTTCTTCATATATTTACAATATTATTATTTCATTTACAACTATTTATATACCTCAAAACACCACTTTCCCATACCTGGGAGTGGCAATTTTGAACTTACAAAAATACGAATAAAAAACGAATTAACAACATTTTTTTCACTATTCTTATTTCTTTTACTAAAACCATTCTGTCACACCTTTGCCTCACCGTGTCTTCCTCCCCTACTCCCCCTCCACGGAAAGGCATATTCTCACTCTTCACATACTATAGAGTCACAACGCCCGTTTTTGATACCCCCAATTAACTTTTTTTATATTTTTAAACGCCCCTTTTTAACACCCCCTGCCTTCGCTACTTCACCACTACATAAGCGTTAGTTCTCCCATATTTCTCCCATCCTGCATGGGAGAAATATGGGAGAAATATGGGAGAAGTGAGGTAGAACGAGCGAAGTTGGCACTACGACCGGAAGTGCGTGGAGGCTGAATGGCGCATCAACGGCGCTGACGCAGAGCCTCATACATAAACACTGCCGCCGCCACCGAAACGTTTAGCGACTGGACCTGCCCCATGACCGGAAGTTTGGCACGGATGTCGGCCATTTTTAACAATTCGGGACTGATGCCTGTTTCTTCGGCACCCATGATGAGGAGGGTGGGTTTGGTGAAATCCACTTCGAGGTAGTCGGAGGCTCCCTTCTCGGTGGCTGCCACCACCTGCATACCGCACTGGTGCGCCAGGTTGACAACGGTTTTAAGGTTGCCCTCGCGGCACACAGGCACGCGCAAAAGAGCTCCCGACGAGGTTTTCACGGCATCGTTGCCTATCTGAGCGCTGCCATGGTCGGGGATGATAACAGCATCGGCCCCTGCACATTCCACGGTACGGACAATGGCCCCGAAGTTACGCACATCGGTGATGTGGTCGAGAAGCAGCACAAGGGGAGCCTTGTCGCCTTCCATCAATGCGGGGATGAGGTCGAGGGCTTTGCTGAACTCGATGGGCGAGATGAGCGCCACCACTCCTTGGTGATTGCCTTTGGCCAGACGGTTGAGTTTCTCCACCGGCACAAATTGGAAGGGGATTCCTTTTTCGCGAATGCGTGCCTTGAGGTCGCTGGCCAGTAAGCCTGTAAGACCGTTCTGCAAAAGGATACGGTCGATGCGGATGCCGCCGTCGATGGCTTCCTGCACAGGGCGCAGACCGTAGATGGTGGTGGTAGACTGTTTGTCGGCAGGTGCCGAGGAGGTGTTGCGTTTCTGTATCATTTTATCGAAGTTATAGGGATGAAAGGTCTAATGGATTTTTAATTATCTGCTATTTTTCCACTTGGCCGTCGCGAAGGGTTATCTGGCGGTCGGATTTCTGGGCAAGGGTGGTGTTGTGGGTGACGATGACAAAGGTCTGCTGGTACTGGTCGCGCAGTTGGAAGAAAAGGTCGTGGAGCTCGGCAGCATGACGGGTGTCGAGGTTGCCCGAGGGTTCGTCGGCCAACACCACGGCGGGACGGTTGATGAGGGCGCGAGCCACGGCAAAACGCTGCTGTTCCCCACCCGAAAGCTGGGCAGGTTTGTGACTGGCACGGTCGGCAACGTTGAGGAATTGAAGCAGTTTCATGGCTTCGGCAGAGGCTTCGTCCATGCTGCGCCCGGCAATGAGGGCTGGCATACAGACATTCTCCAAGGCAGTGAATTCGGGCAAGAGGTTGTGGAACTGGAACACAAAGCCCACATTGCGGTTGCGGAAACGCGAAAGGGCTTTCTCGTCGAGGGCACTCACATCCACATCGTCGTAGAAAACATGTCCGCTGTCGGGACGCAACAATGTGCCGAGAATCTGCAAGAGAGTGGTCTTGCCCGCCCCAGAGGCACCTACGATGCTCACCACTTCGCCTTTGCCTATGGAGAGGTTGATGTCGTTCAGCACGCGGAGCGTGCCGAACGACTTATTGAGATGCTCTACCCTAATCATATCTCTTTACCGTTGAGGAAGGTACGTGCAACCTTGTTCTCGCCGTAGGCATAGGGAAGGTACTCGTATGTGGGGATAGGCTTGGTAATGTAGAAGTTGGCCTTCTTGCCCACGGCAATGGTGCCGACCTTGTCGCTTACACCCATGGCATAGGCGGTGTTCAAGGTGGTGGCGTTCAGGGCCTCTTCGGGGGTCAGGCGGTAACGTATGCAGGCTATCGAGAGGATGAGCTGCATATTGCCCGAAGGCGAGGTGCCGGGGTTGTAGTCGGAAGCCATGGCTACAGGCAGATTCGAGTCAATCATCTTTCGGGCCGGCGAGAGGGGCAGATTGAGGAAGAAGGCACAGCCCGGCAACACGGTGGGCATGGTATCCGAGCCTTTCAGACACTCTATCTCGGCGTCGCCCATCTGCTCCAGATGGTCGACAGAGATGGCTCCATATTTCACACCGACCTGCACACCGCCGGAGACAGCCATCTCGTTGGCGTGAATCTTCGGCCGCATCCCGTATTTGATGCCGGCCTCCAGAATGCGGGCGGTGTCCTCGACGGTAAAGAAACCCTGATCGCAGAAGACATCGATGAAATCAGCCAGACCCTCATCCGCCACTTTGGGTATCATCTCGTTGATGACCAAATTGACATAATCTTCCTGATGGCCGCGATATTCCATCGGGATGCCGTGGGCACCGAGGAAGTTCGACTTGATGGTCATGGGCGAATTCTCTTTGAGACGGCGGATTACGCGAAGAAGCTTCAGTTCGCTCTCGGTCGATAGGCCATAGCCGCTCTTAATCTCGATAGCGCCCGTGCCCATACGCATCACACCCTCGAGGCGCTGCAAGGCCATATCGTACAGCTCTTCCTCCGAGGCCGCTGCCGTCGCCTTGGCCGAGTTAAGGATACCACCTCCCCTCTTGGCAATTTCCTCATAGCTGAGGCCACGGATTTTGTCGACAAACTCATGCTCGCGCGAGTTGGCATAGACGATGTGCGTGTGCGAGTCGCAGAAGGAGGGCAGCACCATGCGTCCAGTGGCGTCGATGACTGTGTCGGCGTTCTGCTCTTTAAGCTCCGACATGGGGCCAAAGGCGGCAAACTTGTCGTCTTCGATAATGAGGTATGCATTCTTGATGGTTTCCATCTGTGCCATATCCTTGCCACAGACACGGAGCTTAGGTTGGTGTTCTACATGGACTAACTCCTTGATATTCTTTATTAGCGTTCTCATATCTTGTTATTATTTCATTAAAATCATCATGGTACTGCCAATAGTGGCAGAAACGGCAATTGACCTTACTGTGTTTACAAGTCTAATAGCTGTTGTTGCCCGTCGGTTTTTAGTTTGCCGAGGTGTTGATATGCCAGCGGGGTTGCTTCGCGGCCTCGGGGGGTGCGCTGCAGGTAGCCTTCCTGTATGAGATAGGGTTCATAAACCTCTTCGACGGTACCGGCGTCTTCGCCCACGGCGGTAGCGATGTTGTTAATGCCTACCGGACCGCCACGGAATTTGTCGATGATAGTGCTGAGGATGCGGAGGTCCATTTCGTCGAGTCCGTTGCTGTCCACATTGAGGGCGCGGAGAGCATAGCGCGCAATATCCAGCGTGATGGTGCCGTCGCCCTTGACCTGTGCAAAGTCGCGGACGCGTCGCAGAAGCAGGTTGGCTATGCGGGGAGTGCCGCGGCTGCGGCGGGCAATCTCGAAAGCGGATTCTGAGGTTATCTTCACCTGCAACAGTCCTGCAGAGCGGTTGACGATGGTGGCCAGCGTCTCGGCATCGTAGTATTGCAGCCTGCAGTTGATACCGAAGCGGGCACGCAGTGGTGCCGTCAGCATGCCGGAACGGGTGGTGGCACCGATAAGCGTGAAAGGCTTGAGGTTGAGCTGCACACTACGGGCGGCAGGGCCGGACTCGATAAGGATGTCTATCTTGTAGTCCTCCATGGCGGAATAAAGGTACTCCTCCACCACAGGCGACAGGCGATGTATTTCGTCTATGAAAAGGACATCGTTGGCTTCGAGCGAGGTGAGCATGCCGGCCAGGTCACCGGGCTTGTCCAGCACCGGGCCGGAGGTCATCTTGATATTCACCCCCAGCTCGTTTGCAATGATGTAGGAGAGGGTAGTCTTGCCAAGGCCGGGAGGTCCGAAGAAGAGCACGTGGTCGAGGGGTTCACCACGCTGTTTTGCAGCCCCCACAAAGATGCGGAGGTTGTCGAGCACCTGTTTCTGCCCTGCGAAGCTGTTGAAGCCCTTGGGGCGCAAAGCGCGCTCAACCTCGCGTTCCTGCACGGTCTGGCTGTGGCCGGTAGCATCTAAATTGGTGTTCATTCCTGTGTACCTTTTGAATGTGCAAAGATACAAAAAAAACGGCACATAGATATTTTTTCTGCCCGACACAATAATAAAAGAGCACTTAATACGTTATGGCCGTATATATAAAATAATGTAATAACATGAGATCAATAATTGTAGGAACAGACTTTTCCAAAGGGTCACTCGTGGCTTTGGAACTGGCGACCGACATCGCCAACAAAATCCATTGTGACATAAAAATAGTATGGGCCAAGCGTGAGAAACTGTTGATGGACGAAGAACAGCAGACGGTGATGACCCTGCTTGCCGAAGACAAGCTGAAACAGATTTGCGAAGAGTATCAGCCCCGAATGAAGACCGGCAAAATACGCTGGGATATCTGTTCCGGCCGTGTGGCGGCAGTGATAGCCCGCGAAGCCCGCCACGAGAATGCCCCCATGATAGTTATCGGTACCAACGGTGCCTCGGGATTCGAGAAATACTGGATGGGCAGTACCGCTGTGCGCATCGTACAGGAATCCCCAGTCCCTGTATTGACCATCCGCGAAGGCTTTAACTTCCATAAAGAGTTGGAACGCATTGTAGTCCCCATCCGTGTCAACGTCAACTCGCGCCAGAAGGTGCCCCCTGCAGCGACAATGGCCAAGATGTTCGGCTCCGAAATCCATATTCTGGGGCTACAGGAGTCGGTGGAAGAGGCAGCACAACTGCGTGCCTACATGGTGCAGACCGCTGAATTTCTGGACCACGAGGGTGTACGTCATGTGGCCACGGTGCAAAAATACTCCAACTACAGCGATGCCGTGTTGGGCTATGCCGAAAGTATCAATGCCGACCTGGTGGTAATCAACACCGAGCAGGACCGCATCATCTCGCAGCTGTTCCTCGGCACCAATGCCCAGCAGATTGTCCATAACTCGCAGCTGCCGGTGCTGTGTGTCCATCCCGCCGATATTTTCACCCTCTCCAAGTCATGAGCAGGGTGGTGATTGTGGGTGCTGGAGCTGCGGGCATGATGGCCGCAGTGGCAGCCGCCGAACAGGGGGCGGAAGTGGTATTGGTGGAGAAGATGGACCAGGCCGGGCGCAAACTGCGCATCACCGGCAAGGGCCGATGCAACCTCACCAATACCGCTCCGTTGAAAGATTTCATCACCCACATAGGACCCGACAGCCGTTGGGTACGCAACTGCTTTGCCCAAATGTTCAACACGCAGCTGATGGCGTTTTTCGAGCAGCGGAATGTGCCGCTGGTTGAGGAACGCGGCAACAGGGTGTATCCCCGAAGCGGCAAATCGCTGGACATTTTCCTTGCATTAATCAACGACCTTGAAGCCCGCCCGAATGTGGAGATACGGAAAAACTGCGCCGTGAAGAGTCTGACCGAGGACCGGCACGGTGTCCGCCTGCAGGATGGTTCCACCGTCCGCGGTGATGCGGTGATAATCGCCACAGGAGGTCTCTCCTACCCCACCACGGGTTCAACCGGTATTGGATACCGTCTGGCCGAGGAGGCGGGGCACACGGTGGTACCGCAGGTGCCGTCGCTGGTGTCGCTGGTGTGCCAGGAGAAGATTCCACAGGAACTGGTGGGGTTTGTATTAAAGAATGTGGGGCTAACCATCACCAGTCCCGCTGCAGGAGGGAAGAAGTTGTACGACGGTTTCGGCGAGATGACATTCGCCGACAATGGGCTTGACGGGCCTTTGGTTCTTTCCGCCAGCCGCCAAGTGAGCCGTCTGCTGAACAATGGCGAATCCCTTACCGCCCATATAGACCTGAAACCCGCCTTGACATCTGAGACCCTGGACCACCGCCTCATCAACGATTTGAACGGAAGCGGTACACGCCTGTTCCATGACGCCTTGCGCATGTGGCTGCCCGCCGAACTGATACAACTGGCCTTGGACCGTCTGCACATCGAATATTACAAAAGGCTGCACCAAATCAACAGCGGGGAACGCCACCGCCTGCTGCACTTTTTGAAGGACGTGGAATTCACCTTGACGGGAACCGGCGACTACAATACGGCCGTGGTCACCCAGGGAGGTGTGAACCTGAAGGAAATAAACCCCAAGACGATGGAGTCGCGACTGGTTCCCGGCTTGTACTTTGCTGGCGAGGTGCTGGACTTGGATGCCGACACGGGCGGTTACAATCTGCAGATAGCCTTTAGCACCGGCTATGCCGCAGGCCGCGCAGCCGCCGCATTAACGGAATAAATCCCCACAGCAATACAATAATATTTCAACCTATACGTCATAGGAATTGAATAATATTCTAACGCATAGGTTAAACCCAAATCGGCCATAAGGAAACCGCTGCAGAATCGTGAAATGCACGGTGATAAACCCTGCCCCGTACCTTCCCGCCCTGCGCCATGGAGCGGCAACGTTTTCCCCTCGCTATGGAGAGGGGTCGTTCAATCCTGCATCGTTATAGCTTCGTTATAGCATCGTTACTCGACATGAT
>JAFXMW010000044.1 GCA_017530105.1 Bacteroidales bacterium | reverse complement strand
TGCATATTGTTTGGCTGGCCACAAATATCTCACTGCTGTCGATTTATTTCATTACCTTGGTGAATATGTCATATACGTCCATAGTGGTGGCGATGATGCGCCAGGCCCTGTAGTGTACACTCAGCCCGGTGCGATTCAGGCTCCACATGTGAGTTGGAATCGTATCCAGTTTGAAACACCTGTTCCTATAGATACCAACAAAAATCTGTGGATTACGGTACGTTTTTTGGATGAAGAAATGTCATCATACATGGGTGTCCCGAATCTTAAAATTTCTGATGGTAATTGGATTTCAACCGACAATGGAAACTCTTGGATACATTTGAATCAGGTTCAGGATGCTTCACGGTGGAACGATACCTCAATCTGTTGGTTCATTAGGTGCATCACCTCTTCCGACTCAATTGTTGACACACAACTCTCCCCCTCGGCATTTATTGTCCTTCCCGAAACATGCAATGTCGGTGACACGGTCGAGGTGGAACTTTTGCACAGCACGGCAAGCACAGTGGAATGTGATTTCCATGATGCCGATTTCTTTTCTATCGTTTCTGACACAGCCTTACTTGTTTGGAACAATGTGGGGAGACATGTTGTCGAAGCTCGTGTCGAAAGCCCTGTTGGCAGTACTGTGGTAGGCGATACAATACTTGTAGTTGACTGTGTCACTCCCGTCAGCACATACCCCTACGTCATCAACTACGTCGAGGATGATGAGCCTCTAAGAGTCTGTTGGCAAATTGTCTCTTATGGTGACCGCGATGGCTATTATCACCTTCTGTCCGATTATTTTTCCGGAATAATCTTTGACGGAACAGACGACCGCTATATTTCGCCTCTTTTCGACTTAAGTGGCGACGGGACTATAATGCTTGAAGTCAAACACGAAACACCCAGTGGCAGCCTTGCCACTGTGGAAATCTCGCAGGGAGGAGGTATTGACAGCAGCGATTTCACCACCATCTACCCCCTTCTTATTACCGATTCAATTGCCACCACTCAGCCCATCAACCTTTCTCTATATAATCAAGGCAACCCTGTGCGTATAGCTATTCGTCTTCGTAAAGAAGCCGGTCCCTCTAACCCAACAATTGGAATACCGGGTTTGCGTATATGGAAAAACTTGGGCATTGATGATGTGGAGGGTACCACTTTGACGGTCTATCCTAATCCTGCCCGCCATATTGTGTCGGTAAACCTTCCTGACGCCCACGGCACTCTTACACTTTTTGACGTTACTGGTCGCCAACAGATGCAGCGCCAAACCACTTCGACCGAAGTTACAATCGATGTGAGTACCTTGCCCCAGGGTGTATACATGTTGCAATACACTTCGCAGCGTGGCACCTCTACAACGCGTTTTGTTGTGCAATAATAGATTAGTCTGAAGCATGGAAAGAAGACAGTCCGGCTCTTTGGCTGGCTGTCTTCTTTCTTTTCTCCCCCATAGACGGTAGGCCTCTCGTTGGCCTAAAACCCTTTCCCGGATTGCCATCGGTATGCTGTTTGGACGTTGCCCTGCCGTCGTCAATTGTATTTTGAGGAATAGTGACACAATAAAATATGCAGTTCTGCGTTATATCGGTGTTAATTATTATTATCCATTAAAACACACAACAATGAAAGCAATTAAATTACTCTTGTTTTTTGTGGCAACCGCCACAATGATGACCGTGTCCTCATGCAGTAAGGAAAAGGAGGACAATTCCCTTGCCGGAACCAAATGGCAACTTGTCAACGAGCAAGACGAAGCCTTTAATGGAGCTAAAGTAATCTACACTGTCACCTTCGGGCAGAAAGACGAAATGACCTTCACAAGAAATGTGGACGGTACAGATTTCGTGATGAAAGGAACCTACACCTACAAAAACGGCGAAGGTGTGGGTCTGCTGTGCAATGAAGGCGACACCACCGAGTTCCGCATGACTTTCAAAGTGAACGGCAACACCTTGACGTTGCACTACCACTTGCGCGATGTGACAATGACCAAGATCCAATAACATTACATCGCCAAATGCTTGTGGCCTGAGCGGGGAAATTCCACTCAGGCCACATTCTTTTTCTCTCCAACCCAAAACAAAAGCGGGAGGCATTGAAGCATGCCGTCCCGCTTGTGTTTGTTTATTGATGTGATGTTTATTCAGCTCTGCGGGCAACGCGGATGCAGAGGGCGTAGCCTGCCTGCAATCGGTCATTGTTGCTATTGGGAGAGATTGCGTCCTCATCAAAATAGAGATAAGAGTGGGTCTGGTTGCTGCCGTCGAAATCACGGGTCCAGTAATAGCCGTAGCTGGGATAGTGATTAGTGTTACTGCCGTGGTCAATATAGCCGTTGGCGCGGAGGAACACGCATCCGGCCTCCTCCAGCTCGTTGAACTGTGCAGCGGTGTACTCGATTTGGGTGAATGCTGCGGTGGCATCGTTCAGGGCTGTAGGCTGTGTGAGGTTGTCGTTGGGCCAGAGGAACTCATCGG
Organism: Bacteroidales bacterium; assembly: GCA_017530105.1. Taxonomy (GTDB): domain Bacteria; phylum Bacteroidota; class Bacteroidia; order Bacteroidales; family P3; genus Colimorpha. The sequence continues at coordinate 13,212 of JAFXMW010000044.1, read as the reverse complement.
GGAACAGCAGCAGGCCGTTGGCGCCTTCAACCTGAACCTTGGCGAAACGGGCGTAGGAGACACCGCGAGTATAGAGCAGGTAGGCCCATTCAGTCCTGCTGAGTGTGAACCACAGGTTGTCTTCGCTGATGCTTGGTGTGACCTCGTTGATGTAATTACCCCAGTCGTAAAAGGTGGCATGGCTATAGTGTCCATTATTGTCGGGGATAACACCGTTGTTGACACTCATTTTGCAGTATTCTGAGTTTCCGTCTGAGTTGTATCCTACGGTATTGTATTGGGTGGTGTTGAACGACCAGTTGTAATCATGTGCATTCTCGCCGGCGGTGGTGACATCGTAGACGAGGTTGCCTTTGGCAAAGTTCACCTTCTCGGTGGAAGAGATGGAGAAGATGCCGGGGATGAAGTCGTTGGGGTCGGGGTTGGAGGGGGTGGGGGGAACGATGTCGGCGAAATTGACAAAGCCAATCTCGTTTGCGTCGAGGCAGTTGGTGTTGCCAGTCTGCTGTTTGGTGGAGCAGTAGAAGTAGTTCTGGTCGCTACCCTCTACTTTGTAGTTCACCCACACCTTGAAGTTGGTGTTCTCAACCTTGGGCACGGTGATGTAATACACACCGTCGCTGGTGAGGTCGACAACATGCAGGTAAACGGTGTCGCCGCCGTCGAGAGGAGTGTTCGCCGAGGGTTGTGTTCTGGTAAGGGTGGAGAGAGTGGGACGGGCACCATCGCCGTTGAAGGTGACCGTGCCGTTACCCCAAAGCAGGATGCCGCTGGGTGAGGAAGAGGTGCCGCTCTGGGTGTTGGTGGTGACATAAATGTCGGTAACGTGGAGGGTGGCGGGTACTTTCACTTTCAGCAGGGCGCAGAGGTTGTAGAAATCCAAATCGGTCTCGCCTTGTGCTGCCATTAGGGCGTTGACCACCTGGTGACCGTCCTTCACGACGCATTTCTGCATCGAGGGCAGGTGAATTGTGGTGCCGGTGGCGGTTACTGACTGGCTGGTCACTGCCTCGGCGGGATAGATGGCATAGAAGGGTGCTTCGGTCTCGCTTTCGGCATTGATGGTGCCGTGACGGCCGCCGTTGGTGGTGGAGGCCACGCTGCCGGTAATGTTGTTAATCATCACCAGGTCTTGGGTGCTCCAGCAGGAGAAATTCTCATCGTCCACAAACACTTTCGTGTCGTGGGTGTAATTGTTGATGGTTGCCTTGATGGAGAATACTGCGGTATCCTTTTTGCAGCTCACGGTCAGCAGCGTTGCGGCAACGAATGCAAGGGCTATAAATGCTTTTTTCATTTCTTTTCTTCCTTTCTGCTATTAATTAAACGTTCCCCATGATTCGCGGGTGACAGATGTTTCGTTGTCATCTTCTCCGATAAGGGTGTACTGACCAGTGTCTTCTTCACGTTGAGTGAAACCGGAGCCGTCAAAACCGAGCTCCACATGGAATGATACTACCTTGATGTCGGGCATCAGGTAAATCTTTGGTTTTTCTTTCTGCATGATTTTTTTATTGTTAATAATTAATAAATTTCATACTTCGGAATAAAGCAAAATCTCGATATGTAGTTGGGCAATAGTTGTTTGCCTTATGATTTCCACCGCTATTTCAATTTACAAAAGTACGTTTTTTTTTCTATATATAGTTTTTTCCCCCTCCTTTAACAATTATTATATATATGGCGGATTGGGAAGGGGATGCCGTCCGTCCGCTCGTCTCACGATGGTTTTCCGCTTGTTTCGCGGTTGTTTTACACTTTTAAAGTGTAAAACAAGTGTAAAACAAGTGGGGAAAAAGTGTAAAACAAACGAGACTTTGGCGAGGGCAGGGCGGCAAGGGCGGGATGCGTTGGCGCTCCTGTCACCGCGCAAAGCCGACAGAAGGTAAAGTGTTTCGGTAGGGGTAAAAAAAAGTGCCCTTCTCTATCAGGGCACAAAATGGAATGAAAAAACTTTTTTACTCTTTACTGAAAATACTTTATATCGCGTTCAACGATATAGGTGGGGATTTTTTTGTCGTTTTCGAGTTGGTATTCATAGCGTGTCACCCAGTTGCCTTCTTCGTCGTAGCGGTATTCGTAGAGGGTGATGGTGAGTTCGGGTTCGTTGGGGTCTTCGTAGTAGTCGAAGAGTGTGGAGCTGACGGGTTCGTTGTGCTCGTCGTATTCGTAGCGGATTTCCTGCACTTTCTGTCCTTGGGCGTTGAAGACCACGGTTTTGTAGATGTTGTCGTTTTCGCCGTAGATGTATATCTCGCGGCGGAAGACGTTGTTTTCATGGTCGTTGTAGCTGAGTTGGCTGAGGCGGCCCTGGGCATCGTATTTATATAACACACGGCTTTCAATCTGGCGTTCCTCGTCTTCGATGTATACTTCGGTGAGGATGAGGTCGGCATCGTAGAGGTAGTAGGTGCGTCCGATAACATTTTCGTCGGGGTCGAGGATGTGTTCGAGGGTGACGAGGCCGAAGTCGTCGTGTTTATATTTGGTGCGGAAAATCATGTCTTCCTCGTTGGAGAGGTAGGACTGGCTGCGGCGTTGGCCTTTCTGGTTGTAGACGGTTTTGAGTCGTTCGAGGATGCTGCCGCGGCCGGCGTTGTTGGCACGGCTGTCGGCTTCGTACATGACGGAGAGGACATTCTTCACTTCGCCGTGCAGTCCGTCGCGCTGGCAGTCGGAAAGTTGGTCGGGCATGCGCTGCTCGGTTTTCTGCGGGGCGTTGGGACGGCGTTGGACGGCCTGGTTGGGGCGGTCGTTGATGCGACCGCGCAGGTTATCGTTGTTTTGTGCAGCCAAACAGCCCACAAATCCCAAAAATAGGACTGTTATCAGAATCTGCTTAATTTTCATAATATTTTGTCTACTAATATGTTGTACTTACTTTTTGATTGATTTGAACATTAATTTGCGAGTTCAAAGTTACAAAAAAAAACGGAAATGGAAAAAATTTAGTATCTTTGCACGTCAAAATTTTTTTCAGGATAGTATGGAAACGGTTGTCCTTGTCTGTTTTGTGGCCTATACGGTGCTTCTGTTTGTGGTGATGTGGCTGTCGTCGCGCAAGGCGTCGGGTAATGATGCTTTTTTTCGCGGTCAGCGCAAGTCGCCATGGCCTGTGGTGGCCTACGGCATGATTGGGGCTTCGCTGTCGGGGGTGACGTTTCTGTCGGTGCCCGGCGGTGTGTATTACGGGCAGTTCACCTATCTGCCGCTGGTGTTTGGCTATGTGCTGGGCTATGCGGTGATTGCCTTGGTGCTGCTGCCGTTGTATTATAAGTTGAATTTGACTTCTATTTACAGTTACCTCGACCAGCGTTTCGGGTTGGCTTCGGAACGCACGGGGGCACTGTTTTTCATCATCTCAAGGCTGATGGGTTCGGCGCTGCGGATGTATTTGGTGGTGTTTGTGCTGTATGAGTTTGTGTTTCGTGCCTGGGGTATTCCTTTCTGGACCATAGCGGTGGTTTTCATCTGCATTATTTTGCTGTATACGTTCCGCGGGGGCGTGAAAACGGTTGTCTGGACCGACATGTTGCAGACCACATTCCTGCTTCTGGCCGCCATCGCCACAGTGGTGGCTATACTCAACGAACTTGACATTACGCTGCCTCAGTTGCTGCAGCGTTCGGCCGACGCAGGCTATACGCGGGTGTTCGAGACCGACCCGACCGCGGGCAAGTATTATTGGAAACAGATTTTGAGCGGTATGTTCATTACCATCACCATGACGGGTCTGGATCAGGACATGATGCAGAAGAACCTTACTTGCAAGAATCTGCGCGACGCCCAAAAGAACGTGATGACCAGCAGCGGGCTGTTTATCATAGTCAATATCATTTTCCTTTGCCTTGGCGCGGCACTGATAGCCTATGCCCAGAGTACGGGGTTCGAGCTGCCGTTGGATGCCACGGGGAAGGTGATGGGCGACAAGATTTTCCCGTCGGTGGCGTTCCACCTCAACACGTTCACGGCAGTGGTGTTTATCATCGGCATGGTGGCGGCGGGCTATTCGAGCGCCGACGGCACGCTGACGGCGTTGACCACTACGTTTTGCTACGATTTTCTGGGTTTCGACCGCCGTGAGGACGGCCGTGGGACGATTCGGTTGCGCCGCTGGGTGCATGTGGGCTTCGCTTTGCTGTATCTGGTGGTGATTCTTGCTTTCCGCCCGTTCCATACCCAGTCGCTTATCGACACGTTGTTCGACATAGCCGGCTTCACCTACGGGCCGTTGCTGGGTTTGTACACTTTCGGGCTTTTCACCCGTCATCGTGTACGCGACCGTTGGGTGCCTGTGGTGGCGGTGGTGGCGCCGGTGTTGTCGTTTGTGTTGAAAAAGTATATGCCCGAATGGACAGGTTATAATTTTGGCTTTGAAATCTTGCTTATCAACGGCTTGCTGACGTTTCTCGGCTTGTTGGCAATAAGCGGGAAACGGCCGGTGAAAGATGTTAGCGAATAAAAAATACTACAACAATATGTTTAGAAGATTACCTTTTATTGTGGTTATGGCGGCAATGGCAGCGGGGTGCTATTCGGTTACCCCGGTGAGCGGAAGCGGTGCCGCGATGGGCGACGGGCTTTTCTATGCTTTGCCGCAGACCCAGATTTGTGTTGATGTGACGTATCGTTACTACGATTTGAGCGAGGCGGTGTATAGTGAATACGCCTCGGAGATGCTGGCTTTGGATAATTTCGATGTGGAGAAGCCTTATAGGATTCAGAATATCGAGACGTCGTATACTGTTGCCGCCGACCCTGACAATTATTTCCTGGTGTCTCCTACGGGTATTTCGGTGCAGGTGGACAACCGTCATTTGCTGCGCTCGGTGGGCATGACTCCGAAGGAGGCAGCCGAAGAGCAGGGTTCGGCTGTACAGACCAGCCAGAGCACGACTGAAGAGGCCAAGTTGGTGTTGCATAACGCCACTGCCGACAAGATGTTGCCTACCTATAATCTCTACGACCGTACCGATACTTTCTATGTGCGTGGCGACCGCCCGGGGCATCCCACGGGAGTGTCGACCAAGAAGGCTCCGCGTTCTTTGCGCCAGCGGGCACAGGCCGCCGCCGAGGAGATTGCCGAGCTGGAGGACACCCGCGCCGATATAGCTCTTTCGGACCGCTATACCCCGGAGGGGAAGCGCGAGTTGTTGCAGCAGCTGGAGGAGAAGGAGGCGGTGCTGATGGCACAGTTTATCGGCAAGCCGGTGGTGGAGACGGTGCATTTCTTTATCACGCCCAAGCCTACTACAGGAGCCAACGACACGGTGCAGCGGATGGTGTTGTTCTATTTCTCGCGCAGCGAGGGAATATGTGAGAGCGACGACTACGATGCTTTGCCAGTGGTGTGCACTCTGCGTCCAGACAAGTCGATGCAGCAGGTGCGCCATTTCAGCCGTCAGCATAGGAGTATTCCTTTCCTTTCGGGACGGAACTTTAAATACCGTTTGCCGTCGCAGGCTTTGTTGACGCTGTCGTGCGAGCTTTTCGACTATCAGGTTACGCTGCCTGTGGCGCAGTACGGCCCGGTGATTGAGTTGCCTCACAGACATTTCAAGGCTCTTTTCGACCCTGCCACGGGTGCCATTGTATACTACGAGAATTAAGGACAAGTGAATTTCTACACTACCATACTGGGATCAGGAGCGGCACTGCCTACAGTGACGCGGCATTGTAGTGGGCAGGTGGTGAACGTGAACGGGTTCCGCATGTTGCTCGACTGTGGCGAGAATACTCAGACTCAGTTGCGGGTTTACCACCAGAAGATGCAGGGGGTGTCGACCATCTGCCTTACCCATCTGCATGGAGACCATTTCTTCGGGTTGCCGGGACTGGTGAGCAGTATGCACCTCTGTGGTCGGACACAGCCTGTGGATATCTATGCCCCGGCAGGGGTGAAGCAGGCTATGGAGACGTTGATGCTGGTGTCGGGGAGCCATATTGGTTTCGAGGTGAACTATCACGAGTTGTCTTTTACCGAGGGGATGGAGCTTGTTTATGAGAATAATTTGGCTCGAGTGTATGCATTCCCATTGGTTCATTCGGTGCCTACCTACGGTTATCTGGTGGAGGAAAAACCCCGCGGCAAAAATGCTCCGAGACGTTATGCTTATTGTACCGACACAGCCTATACTGAAAGTATTTTGCCATATATCGAAGGGGTTAATCTTCTGTGTATGGAGAGTACTTTTACCAATGCTTTCGCCTCGGTGGCAGCGGAGAAACTGCATTGCACCGCTGCGATGGCCGCCACGTTGGCCCGTAAGGCGAATGTGGGACAGCTGTTGCTGACCCATATCAGTGCCCGTTTTAAAGAGCCTGACGAATTGCTTAAAGAGGCGCAGGAGGTGTTCCCCTATACGGAGATAGCCGCCGACGGAGGCCAATATGAGGTACACTATCATCCAGAGCGGATGTAACAGTGTCAGGCTTTCGGGGTAATCTCAATGACGGTGACAATGCCGTCGGAAACCGTGAATTTTATTTCGTATCCGGCAAATCCCATACCATAGACGCGGTTGGGGTCGGATTGGTATTGTGGCCGTGGATCATGTGCCAGCAGGTCGGTGAGACTGTCGAACAGGCTTGGCGGGAGAATAGTCTTTGTTTCGGGATTATATTCCACATGAAGAAGTGTGTCGGCGGCTGTGGGTGCAAATCCGCTACGTGCTTGTGGATGACTATCGGTGTAGGGCAGATAGGGCTTGATGTCGAGTATGGGTGTGCCGTCCATCAGGTCGGCTCCGGAAATATTCAGTACCGGTCCCAATTGAGGGTCGGTTTCGATGCTGAGAAGCCTCACAGAGGAAAGCCCGATGGGGTTGGGACGGAATGGACTGCGGGTGGCGAAGACGCCCATGCGCCGGTTGCCTCCAAGGCGCGGAGGACGTACAGTCGGCGACCAGTTGTGACCTTCGGATTGACTGAAAAACCAGATGAGCCAAATGTAATCGAAGTCTTCCAGTCCCCGCAGAGCATCGGCAATGCGGTAGGGCGGCTCAAAAACAATGCGCGCGGGAGTGTCGACAATGCCTGCTTGACGGGGAATGCCGAATTTTGTGGGGAAACAGCTCTCAATGTGTGCAATTGGTTGCATGGCCGATAGGATTGGAGCTAAAAGCGCAGGTAGGGAGCCAGCCAATACATGATGGATGTGCTGAGGATGCCCAGTCCCGCACCGGCAAGCACGTCGCTGGCCCAATGGCGGTTGTTGTACATGCGCAACAATCCTACTCCAGTGGCCACAGCATAACCGGCAACTGCAATGCCGGGGTATTCTTCACCATATTCCCTTCGCAGCATTTCGGCACCGAAGAAGGCTGTCATGGTGTGGCCTGACGGGAAACTGTTGAATACATCAGGATAGGGACGTTCTTTGCCAATGGTGTATTTCAGGCTGTTTGTGAAAGCAATGCAGAACAGGGCGCTTCCTGCTCCCAGGTTTACCATGTCGCGCCAGTTGTGGCGGCTTTTCAGACCACAGGCTTTTAGGAGGACTACCGAGGAGATGGGTGCATACTGCATGTAGTTCTCTATTTCATAACGTGGATGGCCGTCTTGCTGCAGACAGTTGCGCAGATTGATGTCGATGTTTTCTTTCAGACTTGGGGTGAAAGTTATTAAACTGCCTCCGGTAACAAGTAATGCGGGAGCAATGGTTTGACCCCATTGAAAAGAATGGTCATATCCACAGGTGAGAGAGTCCCTGCCTTGGGCATGAAGAAGGGTTGGGAGCAACAGGAACGCTGTTAATAGGGTATGGAATGACAGTTTCATGGTGTTAATGCAGGGTGAGAGTGCCGTTGATTAGACAAGGGACTACAGGACAGGTGTTTTGCTTGAAGGCAAAGAGGATGTCTTGCGCGGCACCGAATCCGATAAGGCGTTGCACATGGCTGGCATGGCGGATGCAGTAGGAGTAGGGGTCGTTGTTGCAGGAGTCCCAAAGTGTCATGGCCATCATTACGGCATCGTTTTTGCTGTTGTATTTGCCGCTGTCGATGAGTCGGCGACAAAGGGCTCCGGCAAAGAGGGTGTCTTCAACAGAGAAGTCGTTTTTCCAGCCACTGCAAAGGATGACCAAGTCCTGGGGTTTGTCGATGAGAAGATGTGTAAGAGTGTTGATGTTGGCAAAGCATCCTACCAATGTTCTTTCAGCATCGCTGCCACGGAGTATGGATACGGTGCCATTGGTGGTGCTGTATGCCATTCGTTTGCCGTGTAGGTTGCTTGAGAGGTATTCGGTTGGGGAGTTGCCATATTCGGCATCGCCTATTTTCTTCCCGCCGCGTTCGGCAGCACGCAGGTAGCCTTGGGCATGGTAAGCTTCAAGGGGTTCGAGGCTGTCGAGGGGAACTATTTCTTTAGCGCCAGCAAAGAAGGCTGCACAGATTGCTGTGGTGGCCCGCAGTATGTCTACAGCCACGGTTGTGTGCCTCTCTTTGATGGTACGCCAGTCGTAGAGGGCAGGAGTCAGCGATAATTCAATCTGTGAAACATTCATTGCCAAAAGCGTCTTCGGAATATTGAGAACGCTCCAAACTGCCGTCGGGGTTGATGGTGAAACTATAGAAGACAGGATTGGAGGAGATGTATTGGTCGTGTTGGAAATGCCAGCGGCTGACACTGGTGGGGATGTTGCGAAGGGCAAAGTCGCTCATTTGTTGCAACAGAATGCATTTGTGTGCCAAACGGCTATCCAGTTGGTTGAGTTTCATGAATTCGTTGTCGGTGGTCAGCTCTATGGGGTCACCTTTTACGTCGACAGGCTGTATTTTGCTGCCACGAACCCATGTGTGCATCAATTCGAGTCCGCTTTTGGTGGATCGGAGCGTGTATTCGGCATAGACGACAATTTCGTTGACTTCGGGTTGCTGCCATTTGTGTATGGCCACCAGCAACACGGCATCGATGCCGTAGGAGGTGTAGAGGTCTTTGATGTTGTCGAGCATCAACTGGCGATAGTCTTTGCCTATTTTTTGGAGTATGATGTCGGAGGTAAGTGGTGCGGTGGGGTAGTAACCTTGGCTTGCCAAGGGGATGGAGAGGGTCTGCCTCATGAAATGGGCCGCCTCGGTCAATTCTTCATTAATTATTTCGTCTTGGGTGGTTTTGGGGTTGATGCGCTTGGCATTGTCCTGGACAGGAGCAATTAGGATGCTCACTGGCTTTTCTTGGTACAGGTCGTTGTAGGCGGTGACTTTTTTCTCGCTCTTGCACGAAAGGAGCAGAGTGAGGGCGATGAACGGGAGTATGAACTTTATTTTGTGCATGGCAGGATGTGGGGCTACTTGTTGATTGTTTGTTTCTGAGCACGGGAGATGCTGTCTTGTAGGGCTTTCTGGGCTTGACGGGCTTCTTTTTCGGCTTGGCGTTGGGCTTCGCGAGCTTCTTTTTCGGCTTGGCGTTGTGCCTGCAGTGCTTCGCGTTCGGCTTGCCTACGGGCTTCACGCGCTTCGGTCTCGGCTTTTTTGGCTTTCCTTTTGGCTTCGGCTTGGCGTTCCCGCTCCTCTTTGGCTTGCTCTTTTAGCATACGTTTGAATTCGGGGTCGTCGGCTTGCTGACGGCGCAGGGCTTCTTCCTCGGGGGTGTAGGTGATGGGGATGGTGTCGAGAGTGTGGAGGTCGATGCGCGAGGTGTCGAAATGGTTGTCGGCGCTTTGAAGCGGTGTAAGGGTTTGCTTGAGCATGTCGATATAAAGCGAGCTGTTCGGGAAGAGCATTTTTTCGTTGTTGAACATGATGTTGGCTTGTTCAAAGCATCCCAGTTTGGCTAACGCGATGCCGTAGTCGGCATATTGACCCGGACAGGGTGCTTGCTGTTCAAGGTTTTGGTTGATGGCTTCGGCATAGGATTTGGCCAAAGCCAGAAGTTTGGCTTCGGTGGGTTTGTGTTGGTACTGCATCAATGTGGCGGGAACGCCTACTAAGTTGCCTTGGTGAATGCAGGAGGTGGCGAGAATGCATCCCGTTGCCAATGCCAGTAATGTGTATTTCAGTTTCTGTTTCATGTCTATAATAAAAAAAACGGCAACCTCATAAGCCGGGTTCTGTAACCATCTTTGCAGACGGTCTCTATCATCAATCTACTGCCGTCGTCGCCGACGGCCTCTATCAACCTACCCCCCGACAAAGGGCGAGCCAGCCCTGTGTTGTCGGTATATTTGGTCTTTCAACCCATAAGGTTTACCATCGGGAGACATCACTGTCTCCCGTCGTGAGCTCTTACCTCGCGCTTGCACCCTTGCCTGAAAAAGGACAGGCGGTTTGTCTTTCTGTGGCACTTTCTGTCAGCAGGACTCTTTCCTTCCTGCTGCCTTCCCGTTAGGAAGTATGGCGGCTCGTGTTGCCCGGACTTTCCTCCCGCAGACCTTGAAAGAGGTCTGCCGGCGATAGAGTCGGTTGCCGTTGTTGTCAATGTTCTTTTTGTTTTTATTTAAATTGCAAAAGTACGAAAAAAAAATGATTTATCAACTTTTTTTAGGTTTATTGTATTTCGGCGGGTCTTGTCTGTAGTATGGCTTTTATCTCAATAGTACTACGCTTCCGTTTAGGGTCTTGGGTTCTTGGGGATGAGAAATTGTGGCATAGCGGATTCGGTAGATGTAGGCACTTTGTGGGCATGGCTTTCCATTGAGTGAGCCGTCCCAGCCTTGGTTGATATCGGTGGAGTGGAAAACTTTGGCTCCGTTCCGGTTGTAGATGGTGATTTCGAAAGAGGTGATGCCTGTACCATAGACACGGAATCGGTTGTTGTCGCTGTTATCAGCATCTGGGGCGAATATGTTGGGTATGAATAGTTCTTCATGAAGGATGGGAATGGCGCTTGTAGTTGTGTCGGAACAGTTTTCGTAGTATACAATAAGCATGATTGAAACGCTGTCGTCTTGTAGATTGGCATAGTAGTTGATGTTGCTTGTGGTATCATACCAATGGTTGTTTACCCACCATTCTGTTAGGTGGGGTCCTGACGTGGCATCCATGGCGAGCAAGATGAGATGGTCTGCTGTGAGGTGGTCGGAAGAGAGCCTCATGGTGGCAACGGGAGACGGGATGATGTGCAAATGGATGGATTCAATTGAATCACAACCTTCATTTGTGAGGAATTGTTGACTTATGACGGTGTCGGAAGTGTATGTAATGCCTTCCCATTCTATTTGGTTGCAATTTTCGATTAAAGTGTCTTTGATATAGGTGGGGTGGATGGTGAGGTTAAGGATTAATATGGAGTCGCATTGCCATTGGTTTGTGAGTAAAAGGGTGTCGGTGGTTGATGAGCGGTAGAGGCTGTCGTTGGCAGTCCATAGGAAAGTGTCGCAGGCGATGTGGTTTTCTGTTATTGTGTCATTTTTGTTGATTGTGAGGATGAGTGTGTCGGTGCTGGGACAGTTGTCGGTGTTGGTATAGTTGTAGGTGTAGCAGCCGGAATGGTAGTAGGCTGTGTCGTTCCAGAGGTAGCTGTTGCAGGCGGTTTTTGTGTCGGTAAGGTTCGTGCTATATCTTATGTATAATTGCAGTGTTTCTATACTGTCACAACCTTCTGAGTTTTGCCCTATGTGTGTAGCACGGGTACTGGTTGTATAGGTGGAGTCGTACCATGTATATTGGTTACAGACGCTTTGGGTGTCAGTGTGAAATGAATTGTGTAATATGGTCAAATGCAGTGTATTAATGCTGTCGCATCCTGCGGCATTTTGGTCAATGTATGTAGCGGTAGTGCTTGTTGTATAGATGGAGTCATGCCATGTGAATTGGTTGCAGATGATTAAGGTGTCATTATGATATGAACTATGAAGTAGTGTTAGGTAGAGGGTGTCGATGTTTGTGCAGGGAGAGCCTGGCTGGGAATGGTCGTAGGTGTAGATGCCGCTTTCTGTGTAGTCTTGATTGTTCCAGTTGTAGGAGTCGCAGGCAGTGATATGATAGGTTGTATCGTTGTGGTTGCTAATTGTCAAATGCAGAGTGTCTGTGCTTGGGCAGTTGTCGGTGTTGATGTAGTTGTATGTGTATGTGCCTGTCTCAGTATAAGTGCTGTCGTGCCATGTAAAGATTTCGCAGGCATCTTGGTTGTAAGAATTGTGAGAGCCATGGTTGATTGTAAGGTATAAGGTATCAATGTTGGTGCAAGGAGAGTCTGGCTGGGAGTGGTCATAGGTGTAGGTTCCGCTTGTAGAGTAGTCCTGTCCGTTCCAGTTGTAGTTGTCGCAAGCGGTTATGTAGTGCGATGTGTCATTGTTGTTTGTTATTGTGAGATGCAAAGTGTCGGAACTAGGGCAGTTGTCGGTGTTGATGTAGTCGTAAATGTATATACCTGTCTCGGAATATGTTCTGTCGTGCCAAGTAAAGGATTCACAGGCATCTTGGTTGTAGGCATTGTGTGTGCTGTTTTTGATTGTGAGGTATAGGGTGTCGATGTTTGTGCAGGGAGAGCCTGGTTGGGAATGGTCGTAGGTGTAGATGCCGCTTTCTGTGTAGTCTTGGTTGTTCCAGTTGTATGAGTTGCAGGCTGTGATGTAATAGTCGGTATCGTTGTGGTTGCTGATTGTCAGGTGCAAAGTGTCGGTGCTGGAACAGTTGTCGGTGTTGATGTAGTTGTATGTGTATGTGCCTGTTTCGGAATATGTACTGTCGTGCCAAGTATAGTTTTCGCAGGTATCTTGGTTATATGCATTGTGTGTGCTGTAGTTGATTGTGAGATAAAGGGTATCAATGTTTGTGCATGGAGAGCCTGGCTGGGAATGGTCGTAGGTATAGATGCCGCTTTCTGTGTAGTCTTGGCTATTCCAGTTGTAGGAGTTGCAGGCTGTGATATGATAGGTAGTATCGTTATGGTTGCTAATTGTCAGGTGCATGGTGTCTGTGCTTGGGCAGTTGTCGGTGTTGATGTAGTCGTAAATGTAAGTGCCTGTCTCGGTATAGGTGCTGTCGTGCCATAAAAAGTTTTCACATGCATCTTGATTGTAGGCATTGTGTGTGCTGTAGTTGATTGTAAGGTATAGAGTGTCAATGTTAGAACAGGGAGAGCCTGGCTGGGAATGGTCGTTAGTGTATATGCCGCTGGTGGTGTAGTCCTGTCCATTCCAGTTGTAGTAGTTGCAAGCGGTTACGTAGTACGATGTGTCATTGGTGTTTGTTATAGTGAGATGTAAGGTGTCGGTACTTGGACAGTTGTCAGTGTTGGTGTATTCGTAGGTATATGTGCCGGTTTCAG
>JAFXMW010000043.1 GCA_017530105.1 Bacteroidales bacterium | reverse complement strand
CTCGCATGGGAGAGTTGGTGGGAAGGTAGTGGTAGTGCCATAAAGTATGGGTGGCACAGAGTATCGCCCATACGAGCCCGGTAAAGGAAAGGATAAACCCAAGGGTAAGCAGAGTGATTTGCAATGCATCGGATGGATGTGCGGTATATGCCAAAACCAAACAGATGATTCCAACAGCGCAGACTATAACTGGCGCCAATATTGAGTCGGAGCGTCGTTCTATTTTCCCAGACATCTGGGTAGAGATATATTCGTAAATGTCCATGACGATTACTTGTTTAGATTGTTGACAAAGATATCCGTGAGAGGCTCGTTTTCCCCATTGGAGGTAGAACGTAGCAGTTGCGAGTAGTAGATGGTTTCAGCTTTGTCGCTGTAGCGTATCAGAATGAGCTGGGGTTGGGAAACTCTTTTGATTGATGCGAGAGCCTTCTCGTCGCCAGATTCCAGTGTGTCGAGTAGGGGTTGCTGCTCGGAATAATCATAGTAGAAGACTTCTGGTTCGAGCACTGCGTGCAGTTCTTTGTGGTATGGTCGGCGGCTATCGCCAAATAGATAGTAGCACAGCGTGAGGATGAGGCTCATCGCACCCACGATTGCGACGTATATCAAGTCGGATGAGATGTTTTCACAGAATGCACTGACAAAGCCGCACACCGCACCTATGGCGGTGACAATCCATCCTGTCCAAAGAGGTTTTATAATGCGGCGTATCTCGGGCAAGGTGTATATTTGTTTTTTGATGTTTTCCATTGTGTAAAGTTGATTTGTTTATGTATGTGGCAGAGCCACTATATTATTAAGTGGCTATCAATCGACAGTGTTGCTGTCGGCTGGTAGCAAACATACAACCCCTATTGAGGTTGTCACGATAGGATGGAAAACGGAGTCAGAGTCGGAGAAAATGCCAGAGATAAAGAGAAACCCTTGTTGTGCCTTTTGGCGATACGGCATAAAGGGTACTACGGTGGTGGAGTATGGGGTCCACGAGACCGTGAGAGCCACCTTGACCTGCTCCGTCGTGCAGTGGACGCACAGGATTGGGAGCCGTCACAGTGGATTGTCCTTCCACCATCAGGATGTCTTTCAAACCAACGTCTTGCCACTGGGGACGGTTGTCATGGGTTTGATGTAAGTTGTAATCAGAACGGGAGGAGGTGTTTGGTGCAGGAGTCTGGGCAAAGGCTTCCGAGGATAAAAAGAACAACAGCACCACCCATGCAATGTGCATCGGGATATGTAGCTTGACCATAATATGGTGGAGTGTTCTTTTCATGCCAATAAAACGAACCGGTGCTTTGTTTATTGTGCAATAAGGTGTCTTTTATTACCTATTTATGGCGGGATGCTATTGATTGAATGTTTGAGGTTAAAGGGTTTTAAGGTTTGACGGTTAAAGGGTTTTAGGGTTAAAAGGTTTTAGGAATTGCACAATTTACTAATTCTCAATTCACAATTCACTAATTCACAATTCACTAGAATTATAAAATCCATGTACCTGTGTATATGTCAGAGAATTTGCGTATATTTGCACCGAATTTGAAAGGTGATAGCAAATGGATGATTCGGTTTCAAAGATGGGTGTTGGCGGCTTGTTGAAGAAACTGCTGCCCTTTGTGCTGCCTTATAGATGGCTGCTAATTCTTGCCTTGGTGCTCACGGCGTTGGGTTCGGTGATGGCGCAGGTGAATGCTGTGGTGCTGGATCGTGCTGTGGATGCTATCAACGAGTTGCTGCATGTGGAAGGGGGCTTCGACTGGGCCGAGGCAGCTCGTCTGCTGCTTATCGTCAGCGCGGTGCTTTTGGGCAAGGAGGTGCTGGCGGCATTGATTACCTTTGGGCAGCGCATCTTCGGCGAGAAGATTCGGATCAATGTCAGTCGCGACTTGTCGTTGCAGGTGGTGGACCGTATCCTGCAGTTCCGCATGGCGTTCTTCAGCAATGAGGGCAACGAGCCGGGCAAGTTGCAGACCCGCATCGACCGCGGCGTGATGAGTCTGAGCAACACGGTCAAGAACTTCTTTATCGACATCCTGCCGCTGTTCACCAGCGCGGTGATGGCGTTGGTGCTGATGTTCATTGCCAATGTGTATGTGGGATTGGTAGCGTTGGCTATCATCCCTGTCTATTTCATTATTACCGCGCGCCAAGGGGTACGGATGAAAGGTTGGCGCAAACGGGTGTTCGGCACCCACCAGGCACTGAACCACGGCATCATGAATATCATTGAGAGCATGGGGGTTATCAAGTCCTTCAACCGCGAGCAGGTGGAGGCCGACCGTCAGGCTCGATTACAGAACGATTCCACCGACCAACAGATGGCCACACGGCGAATCAGC
This sequence comes from Bacteroidales bacterium, assembly GCA_017530105.1. Lineage (GTDB taxonomy): Bacteria > Bacteroidota > Bacteroidia > Bacteroidales > P3 > Colimorpha. The sequence goes on along the minus strand of JAFXMW010000043.1, from coordinate 20,058 downwards.
TTTCTTTTCGAGGGGTTGAAGACCTTTGTGGAGCAGATTGGTACCGTGTTGATTATCATCCTTACCGCCTACTTGGTGCTGATAGACTATCCCGGCATGACCATCGGTAAGATTATGTACCACGTGCTACTGTTCAGCAATGTCAGTGCGCCTATCCGTCAGTTGCACCGCATCTATGATGACCTGAACGACGCGTTGGTTTATGCCGAGGGGTTCTTCGGCATATTGGAGGCCGACAACGAGGTGGAGGAGTCGGGCAGTTATTGCCCGAAGGAGGTGAAGGGATGCTTTGAGCTGAAAAATGTGGAGTTCACTTACAGTAACGGTACACATGCCATACGAGACCTTACGATGACCATCGAGCCGGGCAAGACCACGGCCCTTGTGGGACTGAGCGGCGCGGGCAAGACCACCATTGTCAATCTGTTGGACAAATTCTATGCCCCCGACAGCGGAAGTATCACCCTCGACGGGGTGCCCCTTGGGGAGTGGGACACACAGGCTTTGCGCGACAATATCGGTCTGGTGTTGCAGAAAAACCACATCTTCAGCGGTACTATTGAGGAGAATATCCGCTATGGCAAGCCGTCGGCCACACGCGAGGAAGTGGAGCAGGCGGCACGGCAGGCGTATATCTACGACCAGATTATGGCACTGCCCGACGGATTCGGCTCGAATGCTTTGCAGCTGAGTGGCGGCCAGCAACAAAGGATTGCCATTGCACGCATGTTCCTGAAGAATCCGCCCATTATCTTCCTCGACGAGCCCACCGCCAGTCTCGACGCTATCGCCACGGAGCAGATAAAGTCCTCTATCGATGCCATCAAGCAGGGCCGCACAGTCATTGTCATCAGCCACAACATAGGACAGATTATCGACTCGGATGCCCTCTATGTGCTCGACACAGGCCACGCCGTGCAGCACGGCACTCCTTCAGAGGTCTACCGCCATGGCGGCCTGTACAAGCAAATCTTCGACGCCTCGGCTCGCAGCATGAATGCCGACAAGATAGCGGAAACCGTTAATTCAAACGAATGAATGTGCCAACGGGTAAGTCCGATACACAAATGAATACATTAACAAGATAACAAATTCATAAAGACATGCAATATTATATTGTTGATGCTTTTACAGATATGCCTTTTGGAGGCAACCCCGCCGGAGTGGTGTTGCTGCCGCAGGGCAGCGGATTTCCCGATGAGGGACTGATGCAGCAGGTGGCTGCTGAATTGAGGTATTCGGAGACGGCTTTCGTGCAACGTAACGGTGAACAGGAGTTCACGGTGCGCTATTTCACTCCCCGCAGCGAGGTGGACTTGTGCGGACATGCCACGATAGCTTCGTTTGGTGTGCTGTACCGGGAAGGGTTGGTGCCGGAAGGTGCGCTATGTATGAATCACACGTTGGCAGGTGACCTTGAAGTGGTGGCTGGCGAGCGGGTGATGATGGAGATGGCGGCACCGCGACTGGTGGGAACTGTACAGGAGGTGGAACGGCTGTGCCATATAATGGGATGCCTCGCTGTGCCAAAGATGCCTGTGGAGATTGTCTCTACTGGTCTGCCCGACATCATGCTTCCCGTGGGCAGTATGGATGAGTTGGAGGCGTTGAATCCCGATATGGCGGCGTTGGCCGAAATGAGCCGCGAGTTGGAGGTGGTGGGAGTTCATGCTTTTGTTGCCACCGGTGACGGCTATACGGCACATGTACGCAACTTCGGCCCATTGTACGGGGTGGACGAGGAGTCTGCCACAGGTACTGCCAACGCGGCGTTGACCCACTACTTGCAACGACGGGGGCTGGTGCAGCCCGGCAGCAAGTGTGCCTTTCTTCAAGGTGAGAAGATGGGTCGTCCTTCGGTCGTTGAGACCATGTTGCGTCCCGATGGCACTATATACGTAGGCGGGAAATGCTGCATTGTGGCGAAAGGCGAGCTATTGGTTTGAATGGTAAGGGTAATTTATAGATAGCGATCAATTGCTATACAATAATTTAACCCTATTGGCGTTATATATTAATACACTTTCTTATGGCAAAGACAATAGACCTATTTCCAAAACAAGAGAAGAAAGATCCATTGATTGAGATAACTATGGACAATATTGTCCCACTTATTCGTGCGGCAATCAACGGTGATGAACATGCAAAGAAGTTGGTCTCAGAATTCCTTGATTCCTATGAGCAGCATAGAGGAATGTTCGATATATTTGGCGATGATGACGATTCCGATGGTGATGAAGAATATGATAGTATGGGTAGGAAGAGCCCTATGGTTCTCCCACGTCGAGACGTTAAGGAGTACCATGTGCGCATTAAACTGAACAATATCGACCTCAAGATATGGCGTGAAGTGAAGGTGCCGTCGAATATCACGTTGCAAGCCCTTGCCGAGTTGTTGCTTGAAGTGATGGGATGGATGATGGAGCACATGTACCAGTTCCGTTTTAAGGGTGAGTATTATTGTTCGAAAGAACAAATAAAAGATTCATTGTTTCCGTCAAATGATAAGGACTTCGCGAAAGTAACGCTGTCTGACCTACTCACGGAGAAAGGTGTGCGTATGAAGTTGGAATATGACTATGGCGACAGCTGGGAGCACGATGTGTGGGTGAAGGGCATCCGCGAGTATGATAAAGGGGAGAAGCCGAGCATCACGTTTGTCAACGGGCACGGAGAATGCCCGCCCGAGGACTGCGGTGGTGTGTGGGGATATGCCGACTTGCTTGGGCTGACTCGAAAAAAGAAACTTACAGCAGAAGAACGCGAGAATCTTGAGTGGTATCAGCTGGACGAGGAAAGTGAATTCGACCCCGAGTATTGTGATATAGAATTCTTCAAGGAAGTCGCCGGGGATTATAACGACGCGCTACAGGGATATTTTGAATCATAAGGCTGGCCTGTAGACTGTGCTTCGTGCGCCAGCAGCCATTGCTTTCGGTCAAGGCCGTAGGCGTAGCCAGTCAGGTGGCCATCGGAACCAATTACGCGGTGGCAGGGGATAATCAGTGCGATGGGGTTGTGTCCTACGGCACCTCCCACAGCCTGTGCCGAACGGCAACTGATTCGCTTGGCCATGTGGCCGTATGAGACAGTTTGTCCGTATGGGATGGTGAATAACTCGCGCCATACCGACTGCTGGAAGGGTGTCCCCTGAGGGGCAAGCCGTGGGGTGAAATCAGGCTTGGCTCCGCTGAAATAAAGGTCGAGCCAACGACAGGCATCCTCCAAGGGCGGGATGTCCTGTGCCGGTTCCCCGTTTGTAGCTTCAGCAAACCGCAACCCTATCAACGCTGACCCATCGCTGGTCAGCGCGATGTCGCCCAGTGGAGAGCGGTAAACTCCCGTCAGCTCCTGCATAGTCCTGTCTATAGTCATGATGCTTCGTTTTGTCGTTCGGCCTGCAAAAATATACAAATTCCCTGACATAAACGCAAAATATGCGTTCTCAACCCAGTAGTGCCTCTATTGGCACGGTACTATCCATCAACCCAATGCGGGTGTCGGTTGCATGGCGGTTCACACCTGTGTATGCCAGTGAGGCATCCTCATAGCGGCGGAATTTCAGTATGGCGTCGTTCATTTGGGCGCGGTTGAACACCCCGATGCGCAGCAATAGGTCGAAGTCGTCGATAGTCAAGCCTGTGACCCGCTCAAAGAGCGATGGTTCCAACTTACGGATGACATCCTCAAGGCTCTCCTCACGATAGTCGGTGAGGTACATGAAGATGGGGATGCGGGTAGCGAACTTCATCAGCTTTTCCTGCACTTCGCGCCTCTTGCTGCGGTACTCTTTCTCCTCGGCGGTGAGTTCCTTTTTCTTCTTGGGGTCGGGGTTGTCTCCCGCCTCGCGCTTCAGTTTCTTTATCTTCTCGGCGCGGTTGACGATGTTCTCGATGATGTCGCTGCCCAAGGCGCGGAAGCCTTCTATCTTCATGATGGTGGCCAGGGCTTCAGGATTGTCCAGCACCCGCTGTAGGGTGGCGTTGTCCACATTCACCAGCTGGGCACTGTTCCAGCGTCGTGCCAGCAGGGTGCCGCTGGTGCCGTTATCAACAAAGTCGAGTATCTCGGTGGCATCCACCCGCTTCATCGAACTGCCGTCGAATTGAAGAATGGGCAGGAAGTTGATGAAATCATTGACCTTGTCGGTAATTCGGCGGTTGCTGTCTACGTCCAACTGATTGGCGTAGGTCACTACCTCGCGCAAGGCACGGTTAGGGGCAAAGTCGAAGACATAGCAGGTGGGCTTCAGGATGGTCTTCTTCGTGGGGTCGTCCTTGTCGGTGGCTGTCCAAGGACTCTGCACACGGAAGGCCGTCTGGAAATAGGTCTCGGGGCTGGAGCAGTTGCGTAGCATCAGCAGTCCACCTAATGGCCGCAGTGTTACGCCTGTTGTCAGCTTGCCGCATGTCAGCGTGATGGTGCGTGTAGTCAGTGGGTTGTCGCCCATAGCAGTGCGTACTGGCCCTAATGCATCCACACCGATTCCGGCCTTCGTGCCACTGCAGTTGATGATTTGGTATGTCTGATAGAAACCGTTGGCCGGACGGTGCAACAACGCCTCCATAGCGTCGCACGAGGCTACGTTGGGCAGAAACCACATGGTGTGGGCACACAGGTCGAGTAGGCGGGTGTCCTCAAAGGGCAGTGCCGGCCGCACATTGAGTGGCGAGCTGCCGTCGCCGAAAATGGAGGCTTTGCCGCGGATGATGTCGAGCCACTTCTGTACGGCTTTCTCGTGGACAAAAGTGGCGGACTCTTTGCCCTTGCTAGGCTCCGCACGAAAGAACTCGTTGAGGTCGAAACCATCCATGTCCCACTGCTCTATCATGGCTCCGAGGTCTTGTGGCATCTGGTAGGTCATCATCACCATGGTGGGCATTTCCAGATATGGGCCACCAATGGCCTCTTTCCGTGCCTGCTCGTCTTGATAGGTCCAGTTGAATATCTGGTTCTCCATAAACTCGCCCGTGGCTAGGGCGCGGAACGGTGTACCGCTGAGATAGAGATAATGCCTGCCTGTAATGGGTACATCGTTGTCATCCCATGCACGGCCGCTCTCCACATCAATGCCGCCCTCGCGCATCACCTCGTCCTCCTCTGCCTGTCGCCTCTTGGCATCGGCATCGCCAAGGTCGAGCAGACTCTTGGCGTTGTCGTTCCATGCCCCGAAGTGGTACTCGTCCAGCACGATTAAGTCCCAGTTGATACTGTGTACCCACTCGTTCTTGGGCTTGATGTTGCCGTAGCGGTCACGCCCCAGATAGTCTTGGAAAGAACCGAACACGACAAGGGGGTTGGGTGAAGACAGCGTTGGAAACCGTTCGTCCATTCGGCTGCTATAATACCGCCACCCTTCAAAGTCGCGGTGTCGCAGCAGGTCTTCCCTCCACGAGTCTTCCACAGCGGGCTTGAAAGTGAGCACCAGCACCCGCTTTGCCTTCATCTTCTTGGCCAGTTGGTAGGTGGCAAAGGTCTTGCCGAAACGCATCTTGGCATTCCACAGATAGTGGCTGGGGCGGTCAGGCTCCTCTTCGTCCATCTTTGCGAAGTAGTCGGCAGTGTCTTTTACCGCTTTCTCCTGCTCTGGTCGCATCGTGTAGTCGAGGTCGCGCACTGTCTCCACGTGCGTCTCGCGATGTCGCACAGCCATATAGGCGGCCTTCGCCTCGCGCAGCGAACAACGACACCACTCGCCAATCATCTCTTTACCCATGCGGCGCAACACCTCATGCAGGTCGTGGTCGGAAAAGCTCTCGCCGCTGCCATCGGCATAGAAGGCGTTGTCGTACCACAGCAGGTGGTAGGTCTTGTGCGGCTCGGTGATGGGATGCTGCTCGTCGATGCGCTTCCGCACATCCGCGCGTGTCGTCTGCCCAATCTTAATCCAGCCGGGGAACGACGTGTCGTCGTACATGTAAATCTGCGGCACCGTGCGCCGCATCGTGGGGAGTATCTGTTCTATTGTCGCCATAATCTTTGTTGTTTATGGCGCTCTTTGAAAAAAAAGTAAAGGGAATTTATCGGTATAATAAACTATGGACCACGTCTCTGACTATCACCACTCGCTCTCCGTCAGGTATCTTCACTACATCAAAGGCAAAATGGAAATCCTCCACTATCAATTCCCGCCAACCGTTAACTATCCATTGACGGTTATATTGTGCTTTTTTGAATCCTTGTGTAATGGCAAGAATCTCAAGACAATCAAGCATGCGATTCATCTATCTCATCACTGTCTCCTCGCTTAGGAGCGGATGGTTTGTCATCGCCGCTTGATAAAAGTCTTTGATTTTAATACGAACTATCGGGCTGACAATGACTCTCATGCTTGTGGATGATAGTGTTTGTGAATCATCTCGGTCAATTCATTGCGGAACTCATCAAGAGTGATGCAATCTGCCAGTTCCTCAGCCGACACTGTACGCAACGGCTCATTTTTCAGTTCCTCAGGATGGGCGAAATTGTAGGCCATGTCTCGGATATAGTCTTCGTAATATCTTCGGGTGACATACAGTTTTTCTCCATCAAAGAAATGTGTTGTTTCGTTAAATAAATCAGCATTGACGGATGACCCCTGTGGTGTAGTAGGCTCAGATACCGATGATGAGTTATTTTCGTCACCTATCTCGTAGGCCTTGGGGGACACGCTTGCGGAAACACCTTTCTGGCTGTTCAATTCACGTAACAGTTCTTCTGCCCGATTATCGTCTTCAACTATGACCTTCAGTTCAATCATTGTGATATACTTTTGTTGTAATAACGCGAACAATCCGTTATTATTGTTTTTCCCTTACTAATATTTCAAAGAGCGCTCGGTTTTTATCTTTTTGCCGAGGCCATCCCTCGGCGTGAGTTCTTCGATCCTTCTTCGGTCTCTCGGCAAAGTCGGCCTACTCCATCGGTCGTATCATACTCTCGATAAAGGCAATCTCGTCCTTGTCCAAGCCGTATTTCTCATACAGCATATCGTCTGTCCAAGGGTGGGAGAAGTCTTGAATGGGGACGAATTGATAGACTGCTGTTGGTGCATCCTGTGTATTTTTCTTAATAGAAACCATGTATCGAAAGAATTTTGTTTTAATGTATGAGATAATATTCTGACATTCTTTTTCTGTCAAATCATCATCCTCAACATGATAATGACCTATGTATAAGTAAGTCTGCGAACAAACACTGCCAGGTTCTCCATAGAATGGTACTCCTAAAATGGGTGCATCCTCTCCAAAACTACCATTTGCTTTTGGGATGAACACCTTGTGCCTATCTAGAGTATGATTATTCTTTGGAATGTCTGATTCCTTTATCCATGCAAACCCCTTAGCTTCCACTCTTTTATTCAAATAATACTTCACACTATGTTCAGAATCTTCATTTACAACATAACCTCTCCAACTTGTATTTAGTTGACCAGATTTGTCATAAAAGTGAGAAGGTCCAACAATCGTTGAAAAAGACTTTCCATTATAATATTTACCCTCCACTTCTATCACTTTATCAACAATCATTCTTGCTCTTGAATCTCTAATTACAATCCCAGATTTGTATGAATCGAGATAGTCAACTATTTCCACAGATACGCCTTTGTAGTGACTTACGAATTTGCATTTCCCCGTATATTTGGGTTCATACAAAAAATAACTTACACCTCCCATTATATCTACACCTGCAAAACACTCAGTTGAGTCAATGTAATCGTGCATCTCAACAAAGTGGTTTTCGCTAATCATTTTATCTACCCACTCATCTGAAACACCCTGTCCCGTTTTTGTCATCCATCTACTTGGAGTAATCATAATCAGATAGCGTGGATTCAGTTTATTTGCTTGTTCAATGAAAAGTGGGTAGATTGCAGATGCGAACGCACCATTACTACTTGTTGAATTCTCTGTTGCTTTACTTAGTTGGTACGGTGGGTTGCCTATGATTACATCGAATTGCATATCTTTATGGAATATTTCTTTGATTGATTTGTGAATAAAAGGGTAGGCGTAGGTCTCGCGGCTTTCGGTGCGGAGGTACTCGCTCTTGCTGGCGCCACAATACTCGCAGCGGCCTTGCGCGTTCCATGTGTGATGACACCGTTCGTATAGCAGGTTGCCCTGCAAGTCATGGAAGGCAGTACTGACGCTGTACTCTCCATTGGCCTGTTTGGAGCAATAGAGTGTCCTGCGGCTCATCTCGGCAGTGAGGTCGGTACAGGCGATACCAAAGACCTGTTGGGTCATCACGTGGTCAATCCGCTCTTGTAGGTCTGGTATCTGATCTTCGAGCCCAATGAGCAGCCGTTTGGTAATTTCGCGCAGAAAGACCCCACTCTTGCTGCAAGGGTCTAAGAACCGCGTCTTCGGACTCTGGAATAATTCCTGTGGCAACAGGTCAAGCATACGATTCGCCAACTCCGGCGAGGTGAAGACCTCGTCACTACTGAGGTTGGCCAAGCAGTTCAGTATGTCAGGACTATATTTCATATAGAATGTGTTAATGTGTTAGTGGCTGAAACGGTTATTCTTGGGTGGATAGCTGAGTGTAGTGGATGGGGGGATATGACTTGATGGGTTCGTCGAAGTTCTGTGCCTCGCCCTGCTCGTCGAAAAGGGAATACTGGTGCGTCTGGTTGACAAGGAAGTCAAACTGGAAATCGCGTCGCGAGAACTGCATACTGCCTGCAATGGGCGTCCATTCGCAGAACGTGATAGGCTTGCCGTCGGCAGTGCGATAGGTGAGGGCATCGCCACAGACGATGTTCTTCTTGAGCATATAGCGTAGGCTTTCCTCATAGCCTTGTGTGCAGCCCTTTTTGCCTATCTGCTCCTTTACTTCGGTAAACAGTCGCAGGCGGCAAGCCTCGGCATTGTCCTCCAACAGCTCAATGCCATAGCAAGAGCCTACAGCGATAAGGCTCTGAAACTCCCATTCAGTAGGGGATTTGATGTCCTTTAATAGGGAAAGTTTGCGGCGCAGAATCTCGATAAGGAAATTCCCGTCGCCGCAGGCGGGCTCGAGGAAACGGCTGTCAAGCCGGAACGACTCGTCCCGCACCAAGTCGAGCATAGCATTCACCTCGCGCGGATTGGTGAACACCTCACCATGCTGAGCCACCCGCTGGCGGCTCTTGATTTGTGATTTTTGTTTTTCTATAGTGGGCATAAAAAACCGCGAACTTTTTGTTGAGTCCGAGGTCCTAGGAATAACCCACAATGCTAACAAGAAAGCTCACGGTATTTCCGCGAGCGTTTCTGCTTTCATAAGCATTGTGGTCAGAAATTTCCTAGGTTTCGGACTGCTATTGAAATGCGAAAACGCTTCTATATTATGTTGTTATTTTTACTTTATTTCAATATTCAATGTTTTAGTTTCTATTAATTTATCGCTGCAAAAATACGATTTTTTTTTGAATTACCTTCCAAATATCATAATCAGTTCATGATCTATCCCGATAAGCACAGCTCTGTTTACCCTTTTTTTATAATAATCTTCTTGTCTTTCAATCCAATCTCATTACCCAATAATTCAAAGGTACAATTTCTCTCTAACCACGGTTGATCATAGCAATAGGTACCTTTTTGTCCACAGATTGTAACCAAAGGACACACACATTTTTTCATTTCATCCCTATTAATCAAAAACTGATACAGCCAAGTATCTCCTACCAACTTTACCACATCGGATGCACCTTCTCCGTCCATCGATGGGAAAAACCATCCTCTGTTCTGTGCATGCATGTAGGGGATGCCACATGCACTAACAAGTGCTTGAACATTGTCAACAGAAAAAGGAATATCTGTATTGATTACATTCAGCAAAGGAACATTCCCGTTTTCCAATCGCACACTTTCTAAAAGTGAGTTAATATAGGGCATCTCACATCTAATCAATCCTTCAATGGATTGTCTATATTGTTTAAGCATTCCATTAAAATGTTCCCATACTGTCATCTTCTTGCCTCTTACCATAATTTTGTGGTCGGTCAAATACTCATCAAAGAATTGAAAACCTGTTTTTTCTTTTTCATCCTCCGCTTTATGGCAAAGAGATATAAAGTGATAAGCTGGCTCCAAACTAAACAATGCAGTGTAACATAAGCAAATAAATTTCTTAACATCATTTCCTACGGTAGGGAATGTCTGATTGCAGAATATTCTAAGCAAGTTATATGGGATATCTGGATGCATGGCATCAGTATCAATCAAACTTTGATACGCGACAGCCATGGCTTCTTTTATATCCCTTGCTCCAATAAATCTATGGTGAGTTTTTCCTGCCTTATCATAGAATTCTAAAGCGACAAGACGCCCTTCCCTGCCCACAATGGATTGTTTTGTTACGCCCCACAAAATTTTTTTATTATCGTCAACCTGAATATGTTCATCAGAATTATTAATGTGTTGACCGTCCATTATTTTTAACCATTCCAGCCGCCCTTTAAGCATCCTGCTTTGAGGAGCATCGTATGGCAGTTCAATTTCATCTTTTGGTTCAATATCAATAAAGGTTTCTACTGCAGCCTCATTATAAGTTGAAGCCTTAAAAATCCCATAAGGAGTAGATATGTTTTGCAGAAAATGCACATATTCATGAAGAAATGTTCCTAAATCTGCTCGACTCATCTTGATTAGGTCAGGATCAAAACAGCCAGCAAGATACATATGAAAACACCCTGTTCTATAATAACCTCGTAACGCTTTTTCTAATAGTTCATTTTCCATATTAACTTACAATGTCAACCACACTTCAAAAAGGTTTTATATCTTTTAGATTCATGTTTTGATATGTTGTGCTTTGGATTATTAGGAATCTATTACACGACATATTTTTCAAAGTTTCATCTCCGTATGACTCCGCATATAATCAGCAATATCCGGCCTTATTGCGACAATATATTTTTCAAAAACATTTGTTACATAAGATTCTACCCAAAATTGGGACCCTTCTTCTGGCTCTAAATCCAAATCCAATGCGTCCACATAATCTGAAGCCATCATATACTGCGGATTCAATGAATACATATATGCGAAATGGAAAATAAACAAATGGAGAATGCAAGCATAGAGATTATCAAGCTCCTTAATTCTTTTCGGGTTGTAAATCATATTGTTGTTTAACCACAGATAATATAATTTGTTGTAATGAGTGTTGCCATTAGACAATCGTCTTATTCTATGGTATAAACCGTCAAAATCAAATAGTTTCTCTAATTCATTCAATGGTTTGTGGTTTCTGATTGTTTTCAACATCTTATCTACAGGAGGAAGCTGATGCTTGTTTTTGACCCATTGTTGGATTTTCTCTACAACAAAATTATCAAGGCTGTAATTCTCTGCGATGTACACATTGATATACAATACTACTATTATCCCATCGTGATATTTTCTCACTAAAGCATAGGCATCGTTTATTCTTCCTTCTCTCAGAACACTTTTTACAGAATCAAGTGTACCCGCCAAGGAGCCACAAGCCACTTTGTCGGCATTGAACAAACCTGATAATATTCCATTTGTGATAAAATCAGGTCCAAGCATATAAACACAATTGTAAAACTCAACAAGTGAATCCAATAATGGAAAAACCTTATGCCCCTGATATGTCACATCATTCTTAACTTGACTTTCAAATAATTCCATATCATCATATTCGGTAAAATAATCTTTAGCGGTCAGTCCTCCGGACAATTCTCCCAACGCTGGCGGGCGGCCTCCAGGCCTTTGTGTATCTTGCGTTGTAGCAACTCCTTGGAAGGCAACTCTGTCATGTACTGCGCCACCTTGATACCCGACATGTCGAGTTGCAGGAGTTTCAGCTGCTCCTCTTTCCCAAATTTCATTAGACTCACCATTGAGTTCACCATTGGGAATACCATTGAGATCATTATTGGGATCATTATTGAGTTCACCATTGGGATCATTATTGAGTTCACCATTGGGATCATTACTGAGATTACTGTAAAAACGTATCGGATATAAGCTAAACTAACACCCACCCTCCCGAACGAAGATTTCCGTCATATTTCACAATTCCAGCTTCTTTTAATATCTGCATATACCGCTTTACTGTTGGATAGCTTTTACCTGTTATTTCTGTTAGTTTATTTAGTTTAACTCTCTTATTATGAGTTAAATATTCAACTATCCTTGTCAGAGATTCCGTTACGGAAGCATCGTAAGAAAGATTTGATAAGTCTATTTGATGTTCTTTCTCTAAGGATGACAAATGATGGTGGACATCAGGGAAAGTCAGCACAACGCAATTGTCTTGAATACTCCATTCTGGATCTGGGCAACCATTTCGTCTGCACTCAGAAATAATCCTTAAAGTTCCACTACCAACCATTTCAATGTAACCCAACTGATAGAAAGCATTTGCTATATCGGGATTGCGAAGTACGGAACGATGTGTTTCTTTCAATCCATCCAACGTAACCCCCTTCATCAAGTTTCCACTGTTAACAATCTCTAAATGATTGGCGTAAGCGTTAACTATGACAAAAGACTGGTAACTCTCATATTGCCGATGTACAACAGCATTCAATAAGCCCTCTCGAATGGCTGTTAATGGCACGGTCTCTATCTCTTGTCGCACCATTCCGTCAATTACAACTTTTTTCGGGTATAAACTATATATATATTCTGCAATATTATCAACAGCCTTTACCATATTAGAATCAAAGAGTCGGACATCCACTAACGAAGGTTTCTTATCTTTTTCAGAAAACACTGACACACGAATCCTGGTTTGAGGCAAAAAAACAGAAGGTGTCTTTGTCGTAACCACAATCCCAGCATTTGTTAACTCACCATTTCGAATGAATCCCATCTGTTTCAAAACTTCTTCATTCGATGTGACACTATTTGACTTCTCCTTTTTCCTTAACGAATCCTTTATTTTGTCCAACACTCCGTTGTCCAGCAATGATATGGGGTCTGGTCCTTGTGTCATACGCTCCCACCCATCTTCAACAGCCTGTTTGGATGCAAAAAGCTCAATGACCTCATTTGGCGATGCTGCGACAACTTCATCATGACTGAGGATATAGGAATACCCATTCGCAACATACGGCTTATTTGCGCCATCCCATATCAAAACAATCCCTACTACTTTTCCGTTTGTTTCCATTGTTTTAGATATAAATGGCAGCGAAGGGGATACTTCTCTTGAAAGTGACATCATGATCATTGAAATGTCTTGTTCTTTCACTCCAGACACATCACCATTTGCGTTTACGCCAATCAAAATAGTACCACCATGAGTATTGGCCAATGCACATGCCGCTTTGACAATCACATCTGTTTGAGCTGTGGTAAAAAACAAAACGTTCTGGCGATTTTGCAGCAAAAAGTCTAAAATATATTGATTTTCTTTCATGGTCATGACTCTTTTATTATGCTGTCAATAAAATCTTTATCCTCAAAATTGGTTTGGATATATCTTGCTATTTCGAGCAAATTATTACAGTATTGCATCCAATTGTTGGTTATATTTTCCTTTGGCATTCCTTTGTGGTTGACAAAGTCTTCCATTTTAAAACAAACTGGATCAAATTGTCTTAGATCTTTAGACTCAAAGATATCTAAAACTCTTGGAAGACATTTCCTTTCTCTAACTTGTCGGTCGTAATATGAAGTGATAGTGGCATTTAAATCGTCATCGTTTGTGTCAGGAAACTCTCGTAAAATCAAAGATTTCAAAAGGGTTTTGTATGTTTTAATCTTGTTGTCTATTACATACCAACAAGGCTTATTCAATTCTCGTGCATATTTGAATTCTTGAAAAGTCACACATTCTTTATCTAGGCGCCCAGTACCACAATCAGGTCGAATGATACCAAAGAAAACATCACAACCTTCTACTGCTTTCATGCAATTATCGAAATTGTGTAAATGTGGGTTTACTTTCATTGTACCAGACATAGACATTACGACCATGTATCCAAGACTAGTGAACACAGACTCTATCTGGAGCAATTGATCCTCAAAGCCATTCACCGATGAACTAATCATTACAATATGTTGCTTTATATCATTCATTTCTTATTATTTTGATTAAGATGAAGGAAGGTGATGCTCTGTCTTTTATGATATCCGTTAATACTAAGTATCTGTGTCATTAATTCGTTATTATATTATTCATTTTCACGCTGCAAAGATACGAATCTTTTCTTATTCAGCAAAACAATCTTTAGCAGTTAGTCCTCCGAGTGGTTCTCCCAACGTTGGCGGGCGGCCTCCAGGCCTTTGCGTATTTGGCGTTACAGCAACTCCTTGGAGGGCAACTTGGTCAGATATTGCGCCACCTTGCAGGTTACATTTCTTTACCATTTTCTTGTTCTTTTTTGTACTCTTCCCAGTCCTCTGCGGTGGTACTCTCCAACAGGTATTGCCGCATCTCTTCTTCTGATGGCAGCTGTAGTTGGTATTTGCTGACGAAGAGATTTTGCGACAAACCCTCGGTGGCGTACTTTACGGTGGTTTCGCCATATTCGGTGCATAGCAACAGGCCAATGGGAGGATTGTCGTCGGCCTGCATCACCTCATGTTTGTAGTAGTTCATGTAGCAGTTAAGCTGCGAGGCGTATTCGTGGCGGAAGCGGTCAATCTTGAGGTCGATAATCACATGACACTTCAGGATGCGGTGATAGAAGATGAGATCCGCCTTGAAGTAATCCTGGTCGATGAGCACCCGCTTTTGACGGGCTTCAAAGCAGAAACCACGTCCCATTTCCATCAGCACTTTCTGGAGATGATTGAGGATAGTTGTTTCCAACTTGCTCTCGGTATAGACATTCTCTGACGGTAGTCCCAGAAACTCAAGCGTTACGGGGTTGTGGATAATGTCGTGCGGTGCCAGTTGCTGTGCATCTTTGGAAGCAAGACGTTGAAGGGCTTTCTTGTCTTTCGACAGACCCATGCGCTCATAGTACTGTGAGGAAATCTGCCGGTCAAGTTCTCTATAAGTCCAACAGCCCCGAATGGTTTCTTGCTCGTAAAAAGCACGCTTTAACGGATCTTCTATACTCGTTAAACATGCAAGACTGGTATAGTTCAAACGGTAAAAAAGCTTATCAGCAGGTGTAGACCACTCCTCCAATTTGGCAGGCACTGCTTGCCAAATTCCACTCGTCTGATTTTCTGATGGTAACAATTTGGCAGGCACTGCTTGCCACATTCCCTGGACTCCAGTCTTTGCCATCATCAGACTGTTCTTCTGAAGATACGAGGCTATTTCTTTGCCCAATTGGGGATAAACAAGATAAAGTCGTCGATAAAGGCGTAACGTACGGGGCTCAAAACCCTTCTTGTTGATACTTTGAGCCAATCTGTTGAGCAACCTGTCACCATATTTAGCGCGGTCTTCGCCGTGCTGTTCAAACTCAACGATATAATATCCCACCAGCCAGTTGCGAGCTGTAAGTGCAAGATTGATAGCGTGAGCAGCTTGAGACTGGAGCACATCCTGCACCTGATTGATACGTCCGACGAGTGATTCAAAGTCCATTTTAAAGATTATTTTACGATGCAAAGATACAAATTAATTCCGAATCAACCAAAACTTATTCCAAAATCAGTTGTCCGGGCGATTCTCCCAACGCTGGCGGGCGGCCTCTAAGCCTTTGTGTATCTGGCGTTGCAGTAACTCTTTGGAGGGTAACTCGGTCATATACTGTGCCACCTTGATGCCGGATTTGTCGAGATGCAGGAGCTCTATCTGCTCGTCGCCACCTTCGGTGCAGAACAACAACCCAAGGTGCTGCTCCTCGCCAGGCTCCATCTCGTGGGCTTCGAGCCAACGCAGATATAACTCCATCTGGCTTTTATGCTGCGCCTTGAATTTGCGAGGTTTTAAATCGATGGCAATCAGGCAGTGTAACTTGCGATTTACATTTTTTTTTTGAACGTTTTATTATGGCAACCTCCAAAAATTATGTAAACAAATCATGGCATGGCAATGATAATTAACGATAATGTTTTTTTAAGACACAAGTTATCATTAATCATCATGAATTCTTGACAATTACATGGCAATTTTTAGAGGTTGCCTTATGTTATTCATTAAGTATGCTGGCGCCCGGTGATGGGTTGCCAGCATACACTTGTTTATGATATGTACAACAATGAATTATTTTGCAGGGGTTATGATGACTTCACCATGCCGTTGTCGTAGCCGCCGTTTTGGAGGGTTTTCTCCATTTTGTTGAACCGACGTCCGAAGTCCATCTGCCAGGTGAGGCCGAGAACGAGCATGTTGCCGTTGTTGGCGGTCCAGTGGGTATGATGATAGGGATGGACGGCGCTGAGGCCGATGGTTTCGTAGCGGTAGCCCTCTTTGTTGAATGGGCAATGCCACGTAAGCATGGCGGTCAGGCTCTTGTAGCGGTACTGCACATAGAGGCTCTGAGCCATCTCGCTCATCGTGAAGGTCTCGGCGTTGAGCGTCCATTGGGGCAGGAGGGTGAAGTTGGCTCCTGCCACAAAGCTGTTCCAGTAGAACTGGGCATTGGCATTGGCGGTGAAATTGTTGCGGGTGTGGGAAAATTCTAATCCTTTAGAGACATAGTGGTAATAGGTGCCGTCTAGCGACAGGTTCAGGTGGTCCCACAGCCCTCTGACACCCACCTCGGCATAGGCGTATGGGACATACCAAAGGTCGGCATTCTGGTAGGTGCGTACAAAGAGGTCTCGGTCGGCATCGTAGTGATAGACATCAAAATAGGTATGGAAGATGCGCATGGCACCGATGGATGAAAAGGCATAGAAACCACTGGGGTGGTTGTAGCGCAACAGGAGTGCGTCGCGGAGTTGCTCGCTGGGTTTGAGGGCGGGATTGCCGATGGTGCCTTCGACATCGTCGGTTTGCTGGAAGACTGGCGAAAGGGCGGCAAGAGTGGGTAGCATGGGTGTGTACTGCACAAAGGCGGTGAGACTTAGATTATTTGTGGCACGCCAGTTGAGGCGGGCTGTGCTGAGATTGCGGAGATAGGACTGGCTGTTTGTGCCGTCGGTGACGTTGAGCAGTTTGGCTCCTGTACCTATGGAGTAGCCTATGTTGTTGCCTATGGAACCCTGCAGTTCGGCGTATAGGTAGGTGTTGTCCTTGGTCATGGCGGAGGTGGTGTTGTAGAGGGTGTAGTCGTTCTCGGCGAAGTTGTGCTGGTACTGGAGGCCTGTGCGGAGGGTTGTCGTGCCGAACTGCTTGCTGTAAACTCCTTCGCCGCTGAGGGCGTAGCCGTGGCCGTCAACATGGGTGGCGTAGGTGCCGGAGGTATAGGTGAGGGTGTTGTCGTAGAGGTCGGTGGCGTATTCGCCCACCACGTTCAGCTCTACCTTCTGGCCGTGGGGCATCTTGTGGGTGTAGAAGAGGTCGAGTTTGGGCAGGTTGTCCTTCTGGTAGCTGTGCTGCTGCATGGATTGATTGGTGGTAACGCCGCGGTCGGTTTCGGTCATTGTTCCGGTGGCGTCGAGTGTCTTGGTGAAGAAGTTGTCCTGTAGCGAGGCGACAAACATGGTGCTGTCATCGTGCTGGTAGGTATACTCGGCATTGAGGGTGTGGTCGATGTACCAGAAGGGCATGTTGGTGCGCTGGCTGCGGGTGACGGTGCGGGCGGGGTCGAGGTAACTGTCTTCGAGTTGGTATGGCACTTGGTCGTAGTTTCGGTAGCCAAGGGTGTACTCCAATGCAAACTCGCTCTTGCCCTTGTGGTAGGAGCCGAGTAGGTAGCCGTTGACGAAACCGGTGGTCAGTGCCGACTGCCCCTGTGCCACGAGACTGCCGCCGTCCTCACGTTCCTTGAGTATGATGTTGATGATGCCCGAAGCGCCGCGGTCGAGGTAGCGGGTGCCGGGGTTGTTGCTATATTCCACTCGCTTGATTTGGTCGGCCCGCAGGTTTGCCAACCGTGTCAACGGTACCTCCTTGCCGTTGATTTGCAGGATGGCCGTGCCGCCGTCGACGGTAATCTGCTGCAAGGCTACATCTACCTTCAGTCCTGGCAGTTTCAGCATGTCGAGCAGCACCAGAGTGCGTCCCGAAGCCTCCACTTCCTCTTGTTTAGGCAGCACCACGAAACGGTCCACCTCCTCGGTGGTGCGGCTGGCGGTGACGGAGACGGTCTCCAACTGTTTGGCGTTCATGGTCAGTGTGCCGAGGTCGCCAGGTTGACAACGCACCAGCAGTCGTTCATAGCCTACATAAGAGGCCACAAGGTGATATGTTCCAGGATTGGCGGTGAGGGCGAAAGCCCCGTTTCCGTCGGTGACGGCACTGCCTATAAGGCTGTCCCCAGCAACAGACCTCAAAGCCACGTTGGCATAGGCTATGGGGTTGCCGTCAGCGTCCGCAAGACGGCCTGTAACAGCCTTCTGCTGGGCAAAAATGGATGACAGCGCAATGGCTATCCAGATAAAAAGTATTACAGTTTTCTTCATTCTACAAGAATAATGATTTTGCTAATAAACGTTTCAGAAGACAAAATACTACATTCAACCTAAAAAAAATTTAGAATAACACTCTGTTGGGTGAGTAACGTATCATATAAATATTGTCCATATAATTGTATATGAGGGAATAGACACACCAACCCTTAGTTCATTAGTAGGCGGCGCCTTGGCGGCCTTTGCTTTCGAGGTCCATCTTGCCGATACGCCAGGTGAGGCCGAGGCTGACGAAACGGCTGTTGTAGCTCCAGCGGTAGTCTTCAGCATAATAAGCATTGGCGGGCGGTCTCTAGGCCATTGTGTATTTGGCGTTGCAGCAACTCCTTGGACGGCAACTCGGTCATCTCTATCGATAGCTGTAAACATAAGCTACATCAAGCTTTGTACAAATCGTGCAAACGCTTCGATGTTCTCTCCCACACTCGCTTGCTCCAGAGCTTCCATATATTCCTGACGGCGGCTCATGGGAACTACTACCCAAGGATAGCCCGCTGTAACTAACTGGCTGTTCATTACAAATCGAGCGGTTCGGCCATTGCCATCCATGTATGGATGGATATACACAAAGAAGAAATGCCCTAAAATGGCACGCACCATCGCATTGTCCTCCTTCGTCATCAAATCTGACAAGGTGCTCATGGCATCCAGTACGGCATCCGGATTCAAAGGCGTATGCATCGAGTTTCGGATATACACCTGATTCCTACGGTATCCTAACAGATCCGATGCTTTCACAATACCAGCTTTAATGCATGGCTCAAACAACTGAAAGTGCCAGTCTTGATGCGCTTTCGCGTATAATTGTGCAGGTGGCTGACCCGAAAAGCATCCAGCTACTCCCTGTTTAAGTAATTCGTAAGCTTGATAGTATCCTCTTGCTGCCAACGCGTCTTTGCGTTCCTTGTCCTCCTCGTCTTTCTCCGGATTCCAGTTGCCACTACGGACACGCTCTAGTAATTCTTTTGTAATCTTATACCCTTCTATCGACAAGGAGTTGTAGCTATCTTTCACATACGTGGCATCCATCATGGCCAACACGGAAGCTGCATCTTGCTTCACAGGTTTGACTTTCACGATTTCCAATACTACTCTCCGCATCTGCACCCACATCAGGCGGATACGCGCTGCATACGGCGATTCTGCAAATGTCTCCATCTTTATATTCTCCTCAAACGGGTTCTCTTCCGACACCGTATAACCCACTTGACGCATCATACGCAGTATCTCATCGGACATTTCCTCACGACCGATGGAGCGTAGCGCGCCAGCTACACGCCCCGCACGGGTGGTGTGTCCCCCATCGATTGCTGCCGACACCAATGGCGACACATCTTTCATGCTGGCCAGACACGTCCTTGCCTCCAATGCATTACGTCGATAATAATCCGGCCCAACCATTAGCAATGCATACTCCATCGGATACAACCTTACCCCATATCGAGGTTCTTGTACTACCTCTTGCGGCAGCGTTGCCTTGATGTCCACAACAGAAGTCCCGAATGGCAGTTGCAGGATATTGTTTGACCCGGATTCGCTACGCACGATTAACTGTTTTGGTATTACCGTTTTTCCGCTGTAGAAATAGAGCGATAGCTCTGGCGACAGGCACCATGCCCCATTGAATTTCTTG
>JAFXMW010000042.1 GCA_017530105.1 Bacteroidales bacterium | reverse complement strand
TCTTCGATATATACCGGGGTGTTGGTGGAGGCGGTGTAGGTGATGTCGTGCCATGTATACTGGTCACAGGCCGTCTGGGTCTCCACTCCCGTGTTGCTGCGGTTGATGGTGAGGTACAGGGTATCCACATTGTCGCACGCTGAGCCTGGCTGGCTGTGGTCGTACAGATATACTCCGCTCTCCGTGTAGACTTCTCCGTTCCAGCGGTATTCGTCACATGCCACAACACGGTAGGCCGTATTGTCGTGCATACTGATTGAAAGATGCAGCGTGTCGGTACTCGGGCAACCATCGTCATTCAGATAACTATAAGTATACACTCCACTTTCTGTATACTCCGTCCCGTTCCATGTATACCCATCGCAGGCATTCTGGTTATATGAGTTGTGTGTGCCGTAATTGACGGTAAGGAGCAGAGTGACCACGCTATCGCAGCCTTCAACGGTCTGCCCAATGAAAACAGGCTCGTCGGTGCTGGCGGTATAGGTCTCGCCGTTCCAGACATACCTGTCGCAAGCTGTCACTTCCTCGACACCCTCGAAACCATGCAACACTGTAAGATGCAGCGTTACCACACTGTCGCATCCCGACACATTCTGTTCCACATACACTGGCTCGTTGGTCGAAGAGGTATATGTGTCTCCGTGCCATGTGTAACTATCGCACACCGTAACCTCCTCAATCCCGCTATTAGGATGGCCGACAGTCAACACCAGCGTGTCGACACTGGGGCACTCCATGTTTTCGTAAACATAAGTGTAGACACCGCTATTTTCGTATTCCACCCCATGCCAAAGGTAACTCCCGCACGAATGGATATAGGTTGTACTGTTGTCGGTATTGAGAATGGTAAGATGCAACGTCACCACGCTGTCGCAACCCACAGCGTTCTGTTCGGTGAATTGAGGCTCGTCGGTACTTTCGGTATAGGTCTCGCCGTGCCAAGTGTAACTGTCGCAGGCCCGCACCTCCTCGACACCTTCCGTACTATACAAAACAGTAAGATGCAGGTTTACCACACTGTCGCAACCTGCGGCATTTTGTTCCAAATACTCAGGCTCGTCGGTGCTGGCGGTGTAGGTGTCTCCGTGCCAAGTGTAGCTGTCGCACACCGTCACCTCTTCCACACCCGTGTTGCTATGTTCAATGGTCAGGTGCAGCGTCACCACGCTGTCGCACCCCGCGGAATTCATCTCATAATATACCGGCTCGCTGGTACTTTCGGTGTAAGTCACACCATGCCAAGTGTAGCTGTCGCACGCTGTCACCTCTTCAACACCCAATGTATCCACATTCACTGTCAAGTACAGCGTATCCACACCTGTACACCCCGTGGCCACCGCGTCGTGCTGATAGGTATACACACCGCTGGTAGCATACTCCGTGCCATACCACTCATAACTGCCACACGAAACCTCGTGATAGGTGACACTGATATCGTCGCGAATGGTAAGAAACAGAAAAACCAAACTGTCGCAACCCACCGAATTCGTCCCCATATACATGGCATCGTAATTACTTTCGGTGTAAGTCTCGCCATGCCAAGTATAACTGCCGCACGCCACAATCACTTCCACACTGTCGGTACTATACCTCATGGTGAGGTGCAGAGTGACCACGCTGTCGCATCCCGCCGCGTTGGTCTCAACAAAGGTAGGTGTCGAGGTGTCCTCGGAGTACATCGCATTGTGCCAGATAAACTCGTCGCAACCCGTCTGCTCGTCCACCCCCTCCGTACTATACCGAACAGTCAGGTGCAAGGAGACCACGCTGTCGCACCCTGCCACGTTCTGTTCCACATACTCCGGCTCGTCGGTGCTGGCGGTATAAGTCTCACCATGCCACGTGTAGCTGTCGCACACATTCACCTCCTCCACTCCGGTGTTGCTATGCACAATTGTCAAAAGAAGCGTCACCACACTGTCGCAACCCACAACATTCTGTTCCGTATAAACAGGCTCGTCGGTGCTTTCGGTATAGGTCTCGCCATGCCAGGTGTAACTGTCGCATACCGTCACCTCCTCCACGCCCGTGTTGCTATACAACACCGTAAGGTGAAGCGTCACCACACTGTCGCAGCCGGCGGCACTTCGTTCCAGATACACCGGCTCGTTAGTACTGCTGGTATAAGTATCGCCGTGCCAAGTATAACTGTCGCACACTGTCACCTCCTCGACACCCTCGGTTGCCGCACCCACAATCAAATACAAAGTGTCGGTACACGAGCACCCCGTCACTGATGGGTCGTAATGATAGGTATATGTTCCACTGGAGGAATAGGTCTGTCCATGCCATACATAATCACCGCACGAAGAAACATGGTATCCCATACCGACATTGTCCCGGATAGTGAGAAGCAGGGTCACCACACTGTCGCAGCCGACAGCGTTCCGTTCCACAAATACCACATCGTCGGTACTTTCGGTATAGGTTTCGCCATGCCAAATGAAACTGCCGCAGGCGGTCACCTCTTCTACCCCTTCGGTACTATGCAGTATGGTAAGATGCAGCGTCACCACACTGTCGCAGCCCACAGCATTTTGTTCCACATACACAGGCTCATCGGTGTCGGAAGTATAAGTATCGCCATGCCAGGTGTAGCTGTCGCACACACTCACCTCCTCCACGCCTGTTGAAGAATGGCGGATTATCAAATCCAGCACATAAATGTCCATCTCTGCCGAACCCACAACGGTGTCGGTATACACGCCCGACTCCCTCAGCACAAACCCTCTCCACTCCACACTGTCGCACGCCGACAACTCTGTCCTGTGTTCAACAATTGTGTCGCCCGAAGCCACTGGACTATTCATTCCCTTTGCCTCGGCAAAACCCGACATTGCTATCAAAAATAGCACAAAGCTGAAAATATGACAATAAAATTTCTTCATATCAAACAATATTTTCATTTCATTTAAAACATTTATCAACAATACATTGCCCGAAATTGCAATGCATTGCTTCCCAATATATGAATTTACAAAAATACAAAAAAAAATTGGAATCCCGTTGTATAAAAGTTGTATAAAATAAAACACCGACTTACCTCCATGCTAAATCACCACCACAAAATGTCTCTTAAAAATGGTGCGACACAATAGCCGACAATCTATTACACAACCAAATAACACTCTCCCGCGCATCTCTTCCTGCACAGCATTGCCCAGCCCTAAGTCCGCTCCTTCTGCCTTCCTTTTACCTCAGTTCTCCCATATTTCTCCCATGCAGGATGGGAGAAATATGGGAGAAATATGGGAGAAGTGACGGAAGACGAGCGAACCCTGAAAAAAAATTTGAATGGCGGTTTTAGCCACCAGGGGGCTGGAAACGGTCCTGTCGGGGGACAATTCATGCGAAGCAATTGGCTCTCATCAATTGGGTGTCAGCGTTTTCGGCACGTGGTTTGATTTTTTTGGATTATCAAATAGTCATCAATTGAAAAAAAAATAGTATATTTGCAAATTTGTAATCCGACAAAAAAAACGCTAAACGACATGAATACAACACAGAAAGAAACCCAACCCCTCGGTTTCGGCAAAACCATGCTTGCCTCGGCCTTGGGATTTATCATTGGCACCGTGGTGCTGAGCATCATTTCGTTCATATTCTCCATGATAATGCTGGTGAGCATCGTCAGCAAGAGCATGGACAACAGCAAGCCTTTGATTGGCACAGACTTTGCTGTGGAGCTGAACCTTACCGGACTGGTGTCAGAGGATTCGCCCAACGAGTTGGCGTCTCTCTTCAGCAGCCAAAGTGTGTCGAGTATAGAACAACTCCTCGACGCCATAGGAGCCGCAGCCACCGACAAGCGTGTCCATTCCCTTTACCTGCACTTGGGCGGCAGCAACCTGAGTTGGGCTCAGGCAGAAGAGCTGCAGGAGGCTCTCAAAGAGTTCCGCAGCCAGTGCGACAAGCCGATTTTGGCCTACGGCGATGCTTTCTCACAACAGGAATACTATCTGGCTACCATAGCCGACAAGATTGCCGTGCATCCTTCGGGACTTATCGACTTCCGCGGCATTGGAGCCGAGGTGATGTTCTACAAAGGGTTGCTCGACAAACTGGGAGTACACATGGAGTTGATCCGCCCCACATCGTGTGCCTACAAGAGCGCCGGCGAGGTGTACACTCGCACCGACATGAGCGACGCCAACCGCGAACAGGTACGCTCCTACATCAACGATATTTGGAATTATGCCATTGAAAACATGGCCGCTAACCGCAAACTGAGCGTTGCCGACCTGAACAAGGCTGCCGACAACCTGACGGCCTACATGCCCGACGATGCACTGAAAGCCGGTTTGGTCGACACGCTTTGCTTTGCCCAAGACATCAAGACCCTTTTGGCCAAGAACTACAAGGTGCACAAGATTGTGAAAGCCAAACGCTATGCCGAACAGGTGAGCAAGAAAGACAAAGAGAGCCGTATCGCCCTCATCTATGCCGAAGGCGATGTGGTTCCTGGCAAGAACAACAGCGGCACCACCGCCGTGTATGGCGACGACATTGTGAAAGCTCTCACCGATGCAGCCCAGGACAAGAAGGTGAAGGCCATAGTGCTGCGTGTCAACTCGCCCGGAGGAGCGGTGACAGCATCCGAGTCCATGACCCGTGCCGTGGTGGAGGCCAAGAAAAGCAAACCGGTTATTGTTTCGATGAGCGGTCTTGCCGCCAGCGCAGGGTATGAGATTTCGTGCTTCGGCACTAAAATCGTAGCTCATCCAACCACTCTTACAGGCAGCATAGGAGTGTTTGCCACACTGCCCGAGGTGGGCTCCCTGCTGCGTCAAAAACTGGGCATCACAACAGACACGGTCCAGACCAATCGCAACAGCACCGGATTGACAATCTACCGACCCCTCTCCCCCGCCGCCCGAGCCATGATGCAGAAAAACGTGGAGGATTTCTATATCACCTTTACCCAACGGGTAGCCGACGGACGCGGGTTGCAACGCAGTTATGTCGACAGCATTGCCCGCGGCCGTGTGTGGACTGGCCGACAGGCTAAAGAGTTAGGTTTGGTGGACACCCTTGGCGGGCTGCCTCTGGCCATGCGCATTGCCGCCGAGGAGGCCGGTGTGAAGCTTGAAGATTGCAGTGTGAAGAAATTCCCCGCAAAGAAAAGTCTGTGGGAGCAGTTGATGAACCGTGCCGAAGAGGGGCAGGAGGAAGAAATCAACGCACGGCTGAATGCCATCATACCTTTCTACAGCGAAATGAAACAGTGGGCCGACATGGAGCCTATGCAGGCCCGTCTGCCTTTTGCAATACGTATTGACTAACAAACCGGCATCTGCTTCCAAACAATGATTGTCTGCATAGCCGAGAAACCATCCGTTGCCCGCGATATAGCCCGCATACTCGGGGCAACGGTAAGCCACGACGGATACATGGAGGGCAACGGATACCAGGTGACCTGGACCTATGGTCATCTGTGTACACTGAAAGAACCCCACGACTATTCGCCGTGGTGGAAGTCGTGGAATCTCGAAACCCTGCCCATGATTCCAGAACGGTTTGGCATCAAGCTGATTAACAACACGGGGTATGAGAAGCAGTTCCAAACCATCCAGCGCCTGATGCAGGCAGCCGACGGGATTGTGAACTGCGGTGATGCGGGGCAGGAAGGCGAATTGATTCAGCGATGGGTGATGCAGAAAGCCCAGCCCCATTGCCCTGTGAAAAGGCTGTGGATTTCGTCGATGACCGACGAGGCTATACGCGAAGGGTTTGCCAATCTGAAACCGCAGGACGACTACCAGTCGCTATATGAGGCCGGGTTGTGCCGCGCCATAGGCGATTGGCTGCTGGGAATGAACGCCACCCGTCTCTACACCATCAAATACCGACAGATGCAGCGGCAGGTGCTTTCGATAGGGCGTGTGCAGACCCCAACGCTGGCCATGATAGTGAACCGTCAGCTGGAAATCAAGAACTTCAAACCAGAGCAGTACTGGGTGCTTTCCACCGTATACCGCGACACTCTCTTCACCCTCAAGCAGACCGAAAAAGAGGATGAGGATAGCGAAAAAAGCAGCAAAGGCCGCATCACCAGCGAGGAGGAAGGGCGCAAGGCCTTTGAGATGATAAAGGATAGGGAGTTCGAAGTGACAGGTATTGCAAAGAAAAACGGCAGCGAGGCTCCTCCCCGTTTGTTCGACCTTACCAGTCTTCAGGTGGAATGTAACAAGAAATATTCTTTCTCGGCCGACGAAACTCTGAAATATATCCAAAGCCTCTACGAGAAAAAATTCACCACCTACCCACGTGTGGACACCACTTATCTGAGCGACGACATATACCCCAAATGCCCCAAAATACTGCAAGGCTTGGTGCCATACGCTCCTCTTATCCAGCCACTGATGGGCACCAAACTGAAAAAGAGCAAGAAGGTGTTTGACTCGTCGAAGGTGACCGACCACCATGCCATTATCCCCACCGGCACCAACCCCGCCAACGGGGATATGACCTTGAACGAAAAGAAGGTGTATGACCTTATTGCCAGAAGGTTTATTGCGGTGTTTTACCCCGATTGCAAGTTCGCCACCACCACTGTGACAGGAAAGGTAGACACGGCTCCGACCTTGGCCGACGGGAAAAAGGGAAAGGACAAGATAGAGTTCCGAGCCACTGGCAAACAGATCTTGGAGCAGGGATGGCGCGATGTGTTTGCCTGGGGCCACGCCACACGCCAACCTGTTGCCGACGAGGATGGGAAAAAAGGCGAAGAGGAGAAGTTACTGCCCGATTTCCAAAAAGGGGAACGCGGACCACACACGCCTACCCTCAGCGAGAAATGGACGCAGCCACCCAAACCCTACACCGAGGCAACCCTTCTGCGAGCCATGGAGACTGCCGGGAAAACGGTGACAGACGAGGAACTGCGCGACGCATTGAAGGAGAACGGTATAGGGCGTCCCTCCACCCGTGCAGCGATTATAGAGACGTTGTTCAAACGCGATTACATTCGCAAAGAGCGTAAATCGCTCATTGCCACAGACACGGGAATCGACTTGATTGGCATCATCAGGGAGGATTTGCTTAAAAGTGCCGAATTGACCGGGCAGTGGGAGAAGAAACTGCGCGAAATTGAGGCTCACAAATACGATGCACGCCAATTTATATTTGAATTGAAACAGATGGTGTGGCAGATAGTTCAGGAAGTGAAGTCAGATACCAGCAACAGGCGCATCGGCTCGACCGTAGTGCCACAAAACCCCGGAGAACAAACAGCATGAGATATTTCATTCATCTGGCCTACAACGGCACCAATTATTGCGGATGGCAGACCCAGCCTGACCTGCCCACGGTGCAGTATACCTTGGATCAAGCCCTCGGCACCTTGCTGCGCCAGCCTATCGCCGTGGTGGGATGCGGCCGGACAGACACCGGCGTTCACGCTTCGGACTTCTATGCCCATTTCAATTACGACGAGACAACCCCTTCGGCCACGCCTCTCGACACAGACCAATTGACGTTTAAACTGAACAGTTTCCTGCCTGCCGATATAGCGATATTTGAGATTTTCCCTGTAAGGGACAACGCCCATGCACGTTTCGATGCCATCGCCCGCACCTATCAATACCATGTCAGCGACCAGCGACTGCCGTTTTGCCAAGGTTTGTACAGCCGGATTTATTTCCACCCTGACCTCGACATGATGAACCGAGGGGCAGAAATACTGATGGAATACGAGGATTTTACCAGTTTTGCAAAACTCCACACCCAAGTAAAGACCAACATCTGCCATCTCAGCCACGCCCGTTGGGAGAAAGAGGGGGATCAATGGGTTTTTACCATAAGGAGCAACCGCTTTCTGCGCAACATGGTACGTTCGGTGACTGGGACATTGCTCGACGTGGGAAGGGGTAAACTGACTCTCGACGGATTGCGGGAAATAATTGAAAGCAAGAACCGTTGCGCCGCAGGGGTGTCCATGCCTCCGCAAGGGCTATTCCTCACACGGGTGGAATACCCCGATGATTTAAGGGTAGAGAAATAGATAAAAGCAATTGCCAATCTACAACCACAATATACTCATACTATGAAATATACCGAAGTGACATTTAAGTTGGAGCCCCTCAATCCCGTCCGCGACCTGATGGTGGATGCATTGGGCAATGAAGGACCTTACGACAGTTTTGTAGAGACCCCCGACGGATTGAAGGCTTATGTGCCATCCAGCCTGTTTGACGCCAACTGGCTGGAGGAGCAAGTGACCGGCCTTCGCGATATGGCCCAAATAACCTATTCCTGTCAGGAGATGCCCGACAAAAACTGGAACGAGGAATGGGAGAAGCAGCACAAGCCGGTGCTTGTTGTCGACAATGGGAAGCCTGCAGTATGGGTGCGTGCACCGTTCCACGAACATCGTCCCGATGTCGAATATGAAATTGAGATAGAGCCAAAAATGTCGTTTGGCACCGCCCATCACCCCACGACATACATGATGCTTTCTTATTTGACCGAAATCCCTATTGAAGGCAAAAGAGTGCTTGACATGGGATGCGGCACCGCCGTCCTGGCAATTCTTGCCAATATGCGCCGGGCATCATACGTAGAGGCCATCGATATAGACGAATGGGCATACAACAATGCCGTCGAAAACGCCCAGCGCAACGGTGCCGACATCACTGTACGAATCGGCGACGCCGACCTTTTGAGGCATCGAACAGGCAACCCCAAGGCTTTCGATATTGTGATTGCCAACATCAACAGAAACATATTGTTGCACGATATGGACGCATACGCCTCGGTACTTGAAAACGGAGGTATTTTGCTGCTGAGCGGCTTTTACGAAAGTGACTCTACTGCCTTGATTCAAAAAGCAAAAGAGTTTGGCATTAACCCGATAGGGATGAAGAGTCGCGAAGGATGGTGTGCAATACAGCTTGGCAGGTAGTAAGGATAACCCGTTGGCGGAATTAAACCAGTGCATATTTAACTCTGCCAATCGGCTGATTGTTTAGGTAATTGATGTATTGTGCGACGGTCAGTGCACTGATTTTGCCGATGATGCGGGCAAACAGGCCGTCGGTTTGTTTTGCAT
>JAFXMW010000004.1 GCA_017530105.1 Bacteroidales bacterium | reverse complement strand
AGGGGCTTGCCAAGGTAGGCATTGCATCGATTCGTTTCGACTTCGACGGCCACGGCAAGAGCGAAGGCCGTATGCAGGATATGACCATCGAAAAAGAGTTGGGCGACGCACAGGCTATATGGAACTACGTACGCTCGCTGCCCTATGTGAACGGCATCGGGCTGTTGGGACACTCGCAGGGTGGTGTCGTGGCTTCGATGACGGCCGGACGGCTGGCGGCGGCAGGTGGTGCTGTGCCGGACGGCATGGTGCTTATCGCTCCCGGAGCCGTAATCAAAGAGGCCTGCCAAGGAGGCAAGTTCTTTAACGCCCGCTTTGACCCCAAGAACCCACCCGAATATATCCGCTGTTGGGGTACGATGAAACTTGGGCGCGAGTACCTGCTCACCACCCAACAACTTGACATCTACGGCACCGCAGCAGCCTATGCGGGACCAGTGTTGCTTTTGCATGGAGACAACGACCGCATCGTCCCCATGTGGTGCAGCGAGAAATATCTGCAGACCTACGGCGACAAAGCCAGCCTCCAAGTGGTCAAAGGCGAAAACCACACCATCACCCGCCACCGCAAAGTGGTCATCGCCCACACCGTGGAGTTTTTCAAAAAGGTCTTCAACCTCTAAAACCCTATAACCCTAAAATCTAAAGAAATGCTGATAAGGCATAAAGAGACCTGAAAAAGCAAGATTGAAAAGTCGGTCTAAAGACCGATTTGGGTTTAACAGTGATACCTATGTTTTACAATCTCATTGTTTCGGAATTCTTTCGGGGTGCAGCCTTTCAGGCGGCGGAAAAAACGGGCGAAGGAGGCAGTCTCAGCGAAGTGCAGCCGGTCGGCGATCTGTGCGACAGAGAGCGTGGTGGTCTGTAGCAGCCATGCGGCTTCCATCAGCAGCATTTGATCGATATATTCCACCACCGTACGGCCCGACACCTGACGCACGATGCGCGAAAGATAGGTGGTGGTGATGCAAAGCTCGGCTGCATAGAAAGCGATGTCGTGGTGCTCGGCGTAGTGCTGCGACAGCAGACGCAGGAAATCGAGATAGATTTCCTCGACACGTTTAGGGAAACGATGGCGGCGGATGCTACGTTCCTGCGTGGCGGTCAAATCAATCAGAAAGAGATTGTAGAGCAAACGAAGGCTCTCGTCGCACTGTGGATGCGGGTTCGTCACATAATGGATGGCCAGACGCATCAGGTCAGCCAAATGCATAGCATCGACAGGTTGTAACTGGAGTTTCGGTTCGGTCAGTTCCACAAGCGAGAAATAGGCGGCACGGATAGCGCTGAGCATGTTCGACGAGCGGAGCGTAAAAGTTTCGTCGGCCATAAGGCAGAGTGCTTGATAATCGTCGGAAGCGGCGATGATGCGCACAGGCATGCCCGGCGCGTAGGGGTATAGGTCGTTCTCGTTGAGTGTGAACTGCTGGTTGTTATACTCGATGGTCAGCCATCCCTGCACGACAAGCGTGAAGGTATAGCAGGCCATCGTGTCCTGCAGCCGGTTGGTGCGGAGGGTCAGGCCCGGGGTCGTCACGGTGCAGAACACCTTCATATCGTCCTCGCACGGATTCTCTTCGCCGAACAATATTCGTAATCCTTCTGATAAAGTGTACATTTTCCAATCCGTTTTCGAGTGCAAAGATACAACTTTTTTTGAAATTGTTTCGTTTTGGTCAATTCTTGTTTCAGTTGGGTAATCTGTTTATTTGGAAATAAGTTGTATCTTTGCAAACTGATTTGTTATATAATTATTCAAAAAACAATTTAATATTCATATCATTATGACAAAAGAAGAAGCTTTGAAGCAATTCGCCATGTTCGGCGCTGCATGGTTCGGCAACAGTAAACAGCATTTCGCTTTCTCGGCCTACGACCGCTTCAACGGTTGGAACAAACTGGCTGACAAATGGAAGGAAGAGGCCGAAGAGGAGTGGGATGAAGCCGAAGAGGTGTTGAACCGCTTGGTAGAACTCGGCTGCAAGCCCGCCGACCTGCAGGAGGCCATGAAGACCATGGAGTTCCCGTTCTACGACGACCCGAAACAGCAGATTGAGTCGGACTACAACCCCGAGGCTGTGAAGATGATGAGCGAGATGGCCGCCGCCTTCGCCGACGACTACATCACCCAGAAGCTAATCTACAAGTGGATTGAAGACGAGAAGACCCACATGGACTGGGAGCGCCAGTACCTCAACTATATCGACAAACTCGGCTACGAGGCATTCCTAAACGAAATGATGTAATACTATGGAAGATATTCAGAAAGTTTATGACTTTTTAGAGAAGGCCGGAACATTCTATCTGGCCACGGTAGAAGACGGTCAGCCTCGTGTACGCCCCTATGGGGCCATGCTGTTTTTCGAAGACAAGATATACATCATGGCGTTCAGCAAGACCAATGCCACCCGCCAGATTGCCGCCAACCCCAAGGCAGAGATTTGCGCCTTCAAGGGTCAGACTCTCCGCATCGAGTGCGAGCTGGTAGAGGACAACCGTCCTGAAGTGGGCAAGGCTCTTGTCGACAAGATGCCCGTGCTGAAACCTGCCCTCGGCGAGAACGGCGAGAATGGCGTGATGTACTATCTGAAGAATGCCAAGGCCGACTTCTTCAAGATGATGGAGTTGGAAGAATCCGTAACATTCTAAAGTCACAAAAAGTATGAAAGAACAAGTATTGAAAGCCATGCGCGAGGCCGGCAAACCCGTCTCGGCTGGCGACGTCACCAAGATGCTGGATGCCGACCGCAAGGAGGTCGACAAGGCCTTCACCGAACTGAAGAAAGAGGGCGCCATCATTTCGCCCGTGCGCTGCAAGTGGACCCCCGCCAACTAATCCAGAGGCATCGACAGGTGTTCGAACACCGACAACGCAGATGATTTTTTACTCGCGGGGCGGTAAGAGGGTTTCTTAGCGCCCCTTTTTTCAACAAAGAACATGGAAATCAAAGCAGTAAAATTCCGTACCGACGGCTTCTATTCCCAGCCTTTTGCCTTTGGCGGCGAAGAAGGCATAGACAAATTCGACATTAATATCCGCTACCGCGGCAGTCTTCAGAACTACCTCATCGACACTGGCAGCGAGGTGATTCTGGTGGACACCGGCATCCCCGCCGGCACCCCCGAGGAGGTGCCCGACGAGAACTCTCTGGGCTTCACTGGCAAGGATCTATACACCTATATGGAGGCTTTCGCCAACCTGGGATACAAGCCCGAACAAGTGACCAAAATCCTCCTCACCCATCGCCACAGCGACCATAGCGGCGAACTAAAGAGTTTCCCCAACGCTAAGGTCTATGTGAACGCCAACGAGATGGATGCCGCTGAGCTGCAGGGACTCACCAACCTCGTCCCCGTAAACTTCATCGACGGTGCCTACTACAACTTCCCCGCTTCGCAAATAATTGCCGATGGCATCCGCCTCGTCGAGGCCAAAGGCCACACCAAAGGCAATAGCATTGTCATCGTTGAGACGGATGGACTCTTCTACATGTTTCACGGTGACATCACCTATGTAGACGAAGCCCTTTACGAAGACAAGCTGTCGATCGTATATGACGACCTACCCGCCACCCGTGAGACCCAAAACCGCGTCCGCGAGTTTGTCCGCAACCACCCCACCGTCTATTGCGGTACCCACACCCCACAAGGCTACGAGAACTTGGAGGCCAAGCGCGTGATGGATCTCGACCACCCGGTTCCGACGGTCTTTGCCAAGGTCGATTTCAGCCAGCAGAAAGCCTCGGGCAAGTATGTCTGCACCATCTGCGGCTACATCTACGACCCCGCCGAGCACGACGGCATTCCCTTCGAAGAGCTGCCCGACGATTGGCGCTGCCCCCGCTGCCGTCAAGGCAAAGAAAAGTTCAACAAGGCATAACCAACCTGCGACTTGAAACCCGAAACTTTATAGTATGGACCTTGCATCCTATATGGCGGAGAGTATCCGCAACATCATGGCGAAAGCCTACCTGGGGGTGCTGAGCAACTCGGGCGAGGCACGCTTTGTGGCGAAGATGCAGCGCACCATTACCAAAGCCGAACGGCGGCGTAAAACATACAATGAGAAT
The DNA here is from genome assembly GCA_017530105.1 of Bacteroidales bacterium. Taxonomy (GTDB): domain Bacteria; phylum Bacteroidota; class Bacteroidia; order Bacteroidales; family P3; genus Colimorpha. Next base: position 10,842 of record JAFXMW010000004.1, on the reverse strand, counting down.
GAGGGCGTCGAGGTGCCGCCGTTCCTCATTGCCAGCATAGCCACCACCTGCAACCTGCAATGCAAAGGCTGCTACGCCCGCAAAAATGGCATCGCCGGTGACACTCCTTCTAAAGAGACACTCTCGCCCGAGCAATGGAGCACCATCTTCCACGATGCCGCCGAGCTGGGGGTGAGTTTTTGCTTATTGGCAGGCGGTGAACCACTCACACGACGCGACCTGCTGGAAAGTGCCGCCGAGGTGGAGGACATTATATTCCCCGTCTTCACCAACGGCACGATGATTGGCGCGGTATATACCGAGTTTTTCCGCAAGCACCTCAATATGATTCCCGTTATCAGTCTCGAAGGCGAGCTGGCGGCCACCGACGAGCGGCGCGGTCAAGGTGTCTTCAAGCGGGCACTACTTTCGATGGAGATGCTCCACAAGGAGAAACTCTTCTTCGGTACCAGCATCACCGTCACCACCGAGAATTACCGCGAGGTGACCTCCGAAGCCTTCCTAGGTCACCTCGCCGAGTTGGGTTGCCGACTGGTGTTCTATGTGGAATATGTTCCTTTTGACGAGACTACCGAGCATCTGGCCTTCCACGACGAGCATGTCGCCGCGATGGAACAAATCGTGGAACAGCGGCGCGAACAGTACAAGGAGATGATCTTCCTCAGCTTCCCCGGCGACGAGAAGGCGCTTGACGGCTGCATGGCCGCTGGCCGTGGATTTTTCCACATCGGGCCCGACGGCAACGCCGAACCGTGCCCCTTCTCACCTTTCAGCGATACCAATGCCGCCCGTGACGGCCTCCGCGCCGCCATCGCTTCGCCCCTATTCCGTAAAATCCGCGCTGCCCGCGCCCTCGGCTGGGAACATACCGGCGGCTGCACCCTCTACGAGCACCGTGACGAGGTGGAAGCATTGTTAAAAAACAAACATTAAACGATATGACAACAGCAATCCGTTACTACAGTAGATTTGGCCACACCAAACAGATGGTGGAGGCTGTCAAAGACATCGTGGGCACAGCACCCAAGATTGTTACAGAACCCCTTGCCGAGCCGGTCGACATACTCTTTCTCGGTGCCGGCGTGATGCTGGGAAAAGTGGACAGCAGCGTGATACAGTTCATCAATACACTTACCCCCGACAAGGTGAAGTGTGTAGTCTGTTTCGGTTCGTGCGCCATCATCAAGTCGCCCGTACCACAGATGCGCAAGGCCCTCGAAGCCCGCGGCATCAAAGTCAGCGAGCAGGAATTCACTTGCCCTGGCGCTATGGGACCCGTCAAAGCCGGTCACCCCAATGCCACCGACATCGAGAATTTTAAGACATTCATCAAATCAGTCATCGACAGATAACCAACAAAAGGCGATAGCCTGTCGCCCGACTGCTGAAAATGGAAGCCAGCCAAACAAGGATTCCATTACAATAGAAAGCCGAAGCCATTTGCTGGCCTTGGCTTTCTTGTATTAGGGTGTTTTACCCCAAATCGGTCATTAGGCCGACTTCTCAACCCATACAGGAATATCTCCCACCGACTACCGCAAGGGTAAAACAATTTCCCACTTTTTGACAGCAATAACGTTGTGCATGTAATATTTCAGGTATTTTGCCGTTCCTGAACAGAAACATAATAAACTATACTACTATGAAACAACCCATCAAAGTAACTGAAGCCATCTTCCCGATGCCTGTGCTGCTCGTGGCCACTTATAACGAGGACGGCACAATCGACGTGATGAACGCCGCCTGGGGCACCATGCTCGACCGCGAGCATGTAGCACTCAACCTTACCGAGACCCACAAGACCGTGGAGAACATCAAACGCCGCAAAGGCTTTGTAGTGCATATCGCCGATGCCGCCCATGTGGTGGAAGCCGACTATTTCGGCGTGGTGTCGGGTCACAAGGAGAAGGACAAGTTCGCCAACAGTGGCCTCACTGCGGTCAAATCACAGTTGGTGGATGCCCCTGTCATCAACGAACTGCCCATTGCTTTGGAGTGCGAGTTTATCGAATACCAAAGCGACGACACTGGACTTGGTGTCATCGGTCGTGTGCTGCAGACCTCTGTCGAGACCGACAAGATGAAGGACGGCAAGGTGGACATAGAAGCACTGCACGCCATTGCCTTCGACCCCTACACCCACGGCTACTACCAAGTGTCACAGCGCGTAGGCGAAGCCTTCAAGGATGGGCTGAAACTGAAGAAATGAAGCAGTCAGCTTTATGCAGAACGACATTGATGATATCTTAGGCGAGATAGCTGCCAAGGATCAGCAGGTGCTGTGCCGCGAGGTGCTCTCCATCGGCGACACAATGGATGTGCTGCACAGCAAATGGACGGTGGAGGTGCTGACAGCCATCCTCTGCGGCAACACACGTTTTAAGGACATCCTGACGGCCATACACGGGCTAAGCGACAAGGTGCTGACTGAGCGGCTGCGCCAGATGGTCGACGACCGACTTATCGAGAAACACGAGTGCCGCGGCTATCCGCCACGTGTGGAATACAATCTCACCGACCATGGCAAAAGGCTTTATGCCATCGTCTATCGCATGACGGAATGGGGCACAGAACACAGGCGGCTAATATTGAATGCTTGATTGAATGTGTTAATGCGTGAATGTGTTGATGTGTTAGTCATTGGTGCATCAATGACTAACGAATTTACGAATTAACACATTGACGCAATCAGAATCACTCCTTACCAACAGGTAGGTAACCTTGGCGGTTCGAAGAAATGGCTGTAATTTTGCAGCAGAATTTAAAATACAAAGAATTATGCATTTCTCTGAACCTGTTTATCGTAACCCCTATTGGCCCACCTGGCCGCTTATCCAAATCACGCAGGGCTGCACCCACAACAGCTGCAAGTTCTGCACCATGTACCGCGACGCCCCCTTCCGTATGCAGCCGATGGAGTGGCTGGAAGAAGACCTGCGCGAACTGCAAGCCTCCGACCCTCACGCCAAAACCATTCAGCTGCTAAGTGCCAATCCGCTGGCTCTAAGCTACGACCGATTGATGCCGCGGTTGGAACTTATCCGCAAGTACCTGCCCGAATTGGAACACATGTATGCCAGCACCCGCGTTGATGACATCCGAAACAAGACCGTGGAGCAGCTCCGCAAGCTAAAAGAAATAGGTGTGAACGAAATATCGCTGGGCGTGGAGAGCGGCGACGACTGGACGCTACAGCGCATCAACAAAGGCTATACCTCGCAGGACATCCTGGAGCAGTGCCACAAGCTGGAAGAGGCGGGCATTGCCTATTGGATGACCTTCCTCAACGGTGTGGCAGGACGTGAACACAGCCACGAGCATGCCGTCAATTCAGCCAAGATATTCAACCAGTGCAAGCCCATGCTTGTAGGCACAGGTGGCCTGACACTCTTCCCCGGCACTCCACTCCTGGAGGAGGCACAGCGCGGCGAGTTCACACCCCTCGACGAACGCGAGTTGATGCAGGAGTTGCACACCTTTCTCTCTCTGCTCGACCGCGACTGCGAGTTGAACACTCACCACACCTCGTCGCTCTATCTCAGCGGTCCATTCCTCTCGCGCAAACAGCAGATTCTCGACGCACTGCAGGAGGCCATCGACCATGCCGACATCGACGCCATGACCCTCCGGCGGCAGCAGAAACGAGGGCTGTGAACACAATATTATCAGCAGTTCGACGTTTATCAGTTTGTTATGGTTAAAGCATTATTTATCAACGGGAGTCCCCGTAAGAATTTCAACACTGCACAGCTGTTGCAGAAGGCTATGGAAGGCACCAAGGAGGCTGGTGCCGAAGTGGAAATGGTCAACCTCTACGACCGCAACCTGAACTACAAAAGCTGCATGAGCTGCTTCGCCTGTAAGGTGAAAGGGGGAAAGAAAGGTGTCTGCTCTTTCCCCGACGACCTAAAACCCATTATGGAGCGTGCCGTGGAGGCCGATGTGCTGGTGTGCGGCTCGCCTGTCTATTGCGGATACCCCACGGCGGGGCTGCGTGCATTCATGGAAAGGCTTATCTTTCCGGCAGTGAACTACGCCGACTTCCGCCACCCTGTAATCAACAAGCCCAAGCGGTCGGCAACCATCTTCACCATGAACTGCCCCGACGAAGAGATGTATCGCGCCAACAACTACCACATCCTGATGGACACGAATGCCCACCAACTCGGTATGTTCGGTCCCACGGAGGTGCTTTACAGCTTTGACACCTACCAGTTCAACGACTACAGCCGCTACGATGCCGAAGGACTCCCCGCCGAATGGAAGGCCGAGAAACACCGTACCCAGTTCCCTCTGGACCTCGATGCCGCCTACAACCTTGGCCGCCGTCTGGTGGAGGAAACGAGATGAAACCCGATAACGAGTAATTGATATCTGCCAACACCGCAACAGAAAGCGCAGTGGATCTGGCAGCTTTTTTTGCCAATAAAGCAGTTGTCGAATCGATAGGGTTTGAAGAATATGAAGAGATACCGATCCGCTTTTATCCTATTCTCGGTTTTCGAGACCATTGCAGTGGCTTTGTGGTTGGCCACGGGCAGCCTGTTTTTCCTGCTCAATTTCTCCTATATCGGTTGCAGCTTGGGCATAGGCCTGGCCTTGATGGCGGCGGGATGGAAGTATGCACGCGAATTTGTGCAGTTCTGCGTAGGCTCCTATATGCTTGTATTCCTGGGCTTGATATGCCGGGAGAATATGCAGCTTGAAGGGTTCTGGTACTACCTGTTCTCCGGTGTGCTGGGTGCGGGAGTGCTGCACTACGCCATAGCCAAGATTTTCGGTCCGCTGCTGTTCGGTCGTGGCTGGTGCGGCTATGCCTGCTGGACCACCATGATTCTCGACCTGCTGCCGTTCAAAAAGCCCGCCGGGCCGAGGCGACGCTTCGGCTTCATACGCTACATCATGTTTGCCCTCTCGCTCGGCACGGTCATCCTGCTCATCGCCCTTGGCAAGGCCAACAAGACCACGATGTTCTACCTTTTTGTGGCTGGCAACGTTGTGTATTATGTGGTAGGCATCATCCTCGCCGTGGTACTGAAGGACAACCGCGCTTTCTGCAAATACATTTGCCCCATCACCGTCTTCCTGAAGCCGATGAGCTACTATTCGCTGTTGCGCATACGGTGCGACGAGAGTAAGTGTATCCACTGCGGCAAATGCCTGGAGGTCTGCCCGATGGACGTCGAGGTGAACAAAGATGCCCGCAACCGCAAGAATGCCACCGAGTGCATCCTCTGTCAGAAATGCAAGAAGATTTGCCCAGTCAAGGCATTGAAATAAAGAAAGCCGAGACCGCTGCGAGTCTCGGCTTTCTTTATATTATTGTGCTTACGACGATTAGTAGTTCTGCTTGTTGATTTCGAAGTAGGCCTGGGGATGATTGCAGACGGGGCAGACCTCGGGGGCTTGGGTGCCGACGACGATGTGGCCGCAGTTGCGGCATTCCCACACTTTCACTTCGCTCTTGGCAAAGACTTCCTTGGCCTCAACGTTGTGGAGCAGGGCGCGGTAACGCTCCTCGTGGTGCTTCTCAATGGCGGCCACGCCACGGAACTTGGCGGCCAGCTCGGGGAAACCCTCGGCCTCGGCAGTACGAGCAAAGCCTTCGTACATGTCTGTCCACTCGTAGTTCTCGCCTGCGGCGGCAGCTGCCAGGTTCTCAGCGGTGGTGCCGATGCCGTTCAGCTCCTTGAACCACAGCTTGGCGTGCTCCTTCTCGTTCTCGGCGGTCTGCAGGAAGAGGGCGGCAATCTGTTCAAAGCCCTCCTTCTTGGCCTTCGAGGCGAAGTAGGTGTACTTGTTGCAGGCCTCGCTCTCGCCAGCAAAGGCAGCGTGCAGGTTCTTCTCGGTCTGTGTGCCGGCGTAGGGGTTGGCGGGTTTCAGCTCTTCGATGGGTTCGAACTTCTCTTTGCCCTGCTTGCAGCGCGGACATTTCCAGTCGGCAGGCAATTGCTCAAACGGTGTTCCAGGGGCTATGCCCTGCGTAGGGTCGCCCTGTGCCGGGTCGTACTCATACTTGCAAATGGTGCATTTGTATTTCTTCATTGTTCAAGATATTATGGATTAATCATTCGTATAACGATAATTGTACGGAATTATTGTGTTGCACTTGTATCTGGAATTTAGGTAGGGAGTCTACAGCAGTGTAAAAAAATTTTGCCAATCCAAAAAGAGTTTGTATCTTTGCAAATTGAAATTAAAGAATAATACGGATATGGAAATGGATGCTACATACCAAAGAATTTCGCCGGAAGATGCTCTATGGACACTCTACCGTCAGCAGACGTTGAAGGTGCGTCACGCATTCCTTGCCCGTGTCAAAAGGGAAGATATTGAAGCGAACGAAGTCCTCCAAATGCCGGGGATTTATAGCCGTGAGGAGATGATGGAGGTGTCTAAACAACGTATGAGAGATATCAATGCCGGGCGTGAGCAGACGCTTTCGCACGAAGATGTGATGCAGATTGTCGACAACGCAATATCCGAAGCCGTATGAAGGTGAGATGGTCAGAGCGTGCCGCTGCCGAGTTTGCGGAAACGGCAGCCTACGTCGCCCGTGAGTTTGGCGGACAGGCTGCTATCAAGATGCGGAATGGCATCAATGAGGCTGTTGCCAGCATCTCGCAGTTTCCGCATATTGGAAAGACCAGTTTCACCGATGAGGAAACGTGTACCGAATTCCGAGAATTCCCCTGTCGTCTTAGCAGCGTGGTATATTCTATTTACAAAGATGAGATATACATTGTCAGTATTTGGAGCAACCGTCAGGATCGAGCCAAGTTGTATTCGGCCTTGAAAGAAGAAGCAAAGGGAATGTAGTCGTTTTCATTGTGAAACCAAAATATAAAGTATGGCATAAAACGAAGAATTAGAATAGACATAAAGACATATTGAGCGGACGCTCTTGTTCTCGTATTGAAAAGTCTGGTAAACTTTATGCGATGAGGATAAGAAAGCGTAAGTTCACGTCAGGGGCGTGAATTTTCGTAACACTTATTTATCGCATGGGTTTTACCAGACACCCTCAATACAAATAAGGCAGTTTTGACGAAAGAATCACGCCTTTCTTCATACCCCTTGATTACCAACAACAGCATCCTGCTCAATCGAATAATTAGCAGGGGCGCCGAAAACTGCATCAAAGAGTAGGCAAAAAAAATAAGGTATCATTATGGGATTTTTCAGAGATTTGTTCGGTTCTCCGAAAACAACGAACACACAGGGCTCATCGAATCCGATTGGAGACATCTCAAAAGAAATGTTCGAAGGTGTGTCAACAGAACAGAGATTGGCAATACTTGGGTTTGAAACATCAATAATGAGTTTTGCACAAGGTATGGCTGAAAAACAAGAAGCCCTCAAGATGATTGAGTACGAGATGAAGGCTTTGAACATTTCAGAGAGCCAATTTGTCGCATATGCTCAAAGGGGCGGTCATAACAGAGTGCAGGATATTGTTAATGGCTTGAAGCCGATTACCAATAAGGCGGCTTTGGATTCAACCCTGTATATGGGATTTGGCATTGCAAGCGTATGCAAGAATGAAAAGGCTTTTGGGTATTTGACACACGTATTTGAACAACTTGGATATACAGAAGATGATATGATGAATGTTATTCAGAAAATTGAATTGCTTGGAAAACAATTTGGAATGTAAAATTTAAAACTATAAAACTATGCAAAAAACAACAAAAGTAATCGTTACTATCGTAGCAGTAGTCTTGTTCTTTATTCTTTCCGCCGTTGTAACAGGAGTTCGCTCCGACGCGGGACACTCCACGCCGGGATTTCTTGGAATCATTCTTGCAGTTGCTCTGATTGGAGCATTGCGGGCGATTTGGAAGAAAAGCGACAACAATGAAGATAACACCACATTGCAGAAATAGAAGCAAATGGAGTTCAAAGACTATTATGCAATTTTAGGAATTGGTAGGCAGTCATCTCACGAAGAAATACGGGCTGCCTACCGCCTTCTTTCCAAGAAGTGGCATCCTGACCTCAATCCTGGAAAGGATGTCACTCAAAAGATGCAAGACATCAACGAGGCTTATGCAATCTTAAAAGACCCGGTAAAGAAAGCACGATACGATTTTGAATACGACAATTATTTCAGAACTGAAAGTGCAAAACAAGAGACTAGACAGAAAAATGACAATAGACAAGAGTATGAGGTTCACGACGAAAATTTAAAACAAGATATTAACGAAGCACGGAAATATGCCGAAGACCTTGTCGCGGAGTTTTTCAAGAGTCTGAAAGAAACTTCAAAAGTTGCAGCAAAAGGAGCATGGGATGAAGCAAAAGGTTACTTGATTGCAGGCATCATAATGTCTATCATTGCAACAATGATATTAATGTGTACAGGGTAAATTATCAGCCTTTCCCACTTTCAATATGCAGTACCGAAAAAGATATGTGCTTTTACCTCGTTGCTGATGTGCCTTTACAGGGCACCCTGATGTAAAGGCACGTCAGAGCTAATGTAAAGGCATATAACACCCTGTTCTACCTTTAACCTTTATTCGACTCTCAGGTCGAGGCCGGCGAGGATGGTCTCGGAGCAGAAATGGAACACGGCGTCCATCTCGCCCGCCATCGAGAAGCCGCACTGCTCGCAGCCGCCCGAATCGCCACATACCGGTATCATCACACAGTGTTTGCACTATGCCGAGGCGAGAAAACGTCTGTTGCGTAGAAACCAACGATATTGATTTGATGTACTTGCTCGCCTTCACACAGTCGAGCACCTGCGTGACGCAGTCTCAGTTGAGCCTGTTCAACGACAGGGCCTTGTGGCCGCATCCTGCCACGTCTCCTCTACGCACTCCACTGGAGCTTGTACCCTTGCCACATCCCTGCATGGTGAAGACAATTTGGTGGCGGATGTAGGGTATAACATAGTTCTCTTCGGTTATTTCTTTTCCGGGTTAATGGGACGGATGACATGGGCGGGGCTGCCGGCGACAACCATGTTGGCGGGTACGTCCTTGGTCACCACACTGCCCGCAGCCACGATGGCATTCTCGCCAATGGTCACACCCGCCAGCACCTTCACGTCGGCACCGAGCCAGGCGTTGCGGCCTATGACGACGGGCTTGGTGAGCAATGTGTGTCGCGTGGCGGGGTCTTCGGGGTGGTACTCGGTGGCCAGCACACAGTGGGGACCGATGAAAGCACCGTCGCCGATGGTGATGCCACCGATGGCCAGCAGTGTGCATCCGAAGTTAAGAAAGCAGTCGTCGCCGAAGCGCACGCCGGGACCATAGTTAATATTAAGCGGTGTGAAGACACGCACGGTGTCGGGCACATGGCTGCGGGTAATCTCACGCAGGCAGTCGCGCACTTCGGCCTCAGTGTGGTAGCCGCTGTTCATCTCGGCACAGAGCCGCATGGTGCGCTGCACGTCGGCATACAGTTCGTCGCTGCCGACATAAGTCTTTCCAGTGGGGATGGGTTCTTCGGTCATATTTTAATGCATGTATGATTGTGTTACTTCGTGACGTTGTTTAGCTCGGCATAGCGAGCAAGCTCTCTCTGCTCTCACTTTTTACGACGTTAATGCTTGAATGGATGGCGCGGTCAAATTACTCAGGCAATCAAACATACAGATAACGCCAAAACTCCGAGGATATTGCTCTTTTGCCATACAAAAATCCGCTCTGCACACTGCAGGTGGCGTTTTTGTTTGTGTGATGGATTCAGAGTCTTTTCGGGCAAAAAAAGCATTGATACTTCATCTTTTCTTCGGTTGTTCTACACTTTTTCTTCAGTTGTTTTTCACTTTAAAAGTGTAAAACAAGTGTAATACAAATGGAGTTTGTATGGTGTTTGGTACAACGAAAAAAGCCGCTACCCGTCGGGCAGCGGCTTGTGATGATGCTTGATTGTTGGAATCAGAGGCTCTTCAGCCATTTTTCCACTTTGGCTTTGCCAGAGCGGACTTCGTGGCCGTAGATGGAGAAGCCTTTGGTGACGTTGGCCTTGGGGAAGGCTTTCTTCACGTCGCTGACGCAGTTGGCCAGGCCGCTGCCTTCGTGGGTGGTGAAGGGGATGACGGTCTTGCCGGCAAGGTCGATATCCTTGAAAAGGGTGAACATCACCTGCGGGTAGGTACCCCACCACACGGGGCCGCCGATGAAGACGGTGTCGTATTGGCTGAGGTCGGGGGCTGCACCCTCGTAGGGAGGCAGCTCGCCCTTTTTGGCCTCTTCCTGTGCGAGGTTGATAAGCGGTGTATATGCCATGCCGTCGTACTTGTGGGTGACGATTTCGTACTGGTCGGCGCCAGTGATTTCGCTGATGTAGTCGGCCACAATCTTGGTGTTGCCGACCTCTATGTTGCCCACGCTGTAGTTGTCGCCTGCATGGGAGAAGAAGATGACTATTTTGTTCATTGCTTGATTGTTTGATTGCGTTGATGTTTGAGTATTCTCTTGTTTGTTCTGTGCGTTGCAGCCCATGACCAGAAGGAGTGCGAGGGCTGCTGTGAGGATTTTGTTCATTGCTTTATTGTGTTTGATTACTGCAAGGTGTTGTATTGTTCGTCGGTGACGGGTTCAAGCCACTCGTTGCTGTTGCCGGGCTTGGCGTTGGCGTGATAGGTAAGGTGCTGCATCCAGCTGTCCTTGGCGGCACCGTGCCAATGCTTCACGCCCTCGGGGATGGCGATGGTGACGCCGGGCTTCAGCTCTACGGCCGGTTTGCCCCACTCCTGGTACCAGCCGCGACCGCTGACGCAGATGAGTATCTGGTTGGCGCCGTGGTGGACGTGCCAGTTGTTTCGGCAGCCGGGCTCGAAGGTGACGTTGCAGAGGCCACTCACCGAGTCGAGCAAAGCCAGGT
>JAFXMW010000041.1 GCA_017530105.1 Bacteroidales bacterium | reverse complement strand
TCACATATATATTACATATATATCACATATATATTCATTCGATATAGAACTGATGGAAAATAAGCGGATATCCGATGGGTAATGGACGGGGGCGGAGTGGGATTGAAATATAATAAGAGAGAAGATGAGTCGCGTTAGGGCTGAGACTGCTTTTGCCTGGCCTCGAGTTTGGAGAGACGGCGGGTAATCCAGGCGGCGAAGGGGATGGTAAGCAGGAAGGTGCAGAAGTCGGCGGCGGCTTGGGTCATTTCCACACCCTGCAGGCCGAGACTGCGGGGCAGGATGATGACAAGGGGGATGAAGAATAGCCCTTGCCGCCCGATGGAGAGGAGGGTGGCGGGAAGGGTGGAACGGATGTTTTGGAGCAACATGCCTGTGGCGGTGGAGAGCGAGCACAGGGGGAAGATGATGCACTGCCAGCGCAGGGCATGGGAGCCGATTTCAATCAAGGCGGGGTCTTCGCTGCGGAAAAGGGCAATGATTTGCGGTGCAAAGATGATGCCGAGGGAGGAGAGCAGGGTGAGGAGTGCTGTGGTGACTCCGAGGGTGAAGATGTAGGCTTGTTTGACGCGGCTGTAGCGATGGGCTCCGTAGTTGAATCCGCACACGGGCTGGAAACCCTGTGTGAAGCCGAGGATGAGCGAGAAGGCGAACATGGTGGTGCGCGAGACGACTGCGAAGGCGGCCACTGAGGAGGCTTGCTGACCCGCGGGTGCATAGCGCGAAGCGGCATAGTTGAGCATAATGGCGGCGGCACAGTTGAAGGCTTGGCGGAAGAGGGAGGGGAGTCCCCCGGCGACGATTTCGCGGTAATAGTGCCATGAGGGTTTGAAGTTGATCAGGCGTATGTGGACGGATTCGCCGTGCATGGTCCCCTTCAGCAGCAGGCACCAGGCAAAGAGCTGGCTGATGGCTGTGGCGAGCGAGGCGCCGGTGACTCCCATGTGGCAGACAAAGATGAGCAGGGGGTCGAGGAGGATGTTGAGCAGGGCGCCGCTCACGATGCCCATCATGCCGAAGCGGGCGTTGCCTTGCAGGCGCAGCTGGTTGTTGAGGGTGAGAGCGGACATCATGAAAGGGGTGGCGACGACGATATAGCGCAGGTAGTCGCAGGCGTAGGGGACTACTTCGGGGGGTGCGCCCAGGAGTGTGGCAAGTTGCGGGAGGAGCGGCAGGAAGACGAGGGCGGCGACAAAGCCGACGATAATGGGGGTGAAAAAGCCTACGGCGGCCATGGTGCCCGCATCGTGATAGTCTCTTGCCCCGAGGGCGCGCGAGATGTGGTTGCCCGAGCCGTGGCCGAAGAAGAAGCCTATGGCTTGGATGAAGGTCATGTAGGCAAAGGAGATGCCGATGCCGGCAGTGGCTTCGGTGGAGAGGTGTCCGATAAAAGCAGCGTCGACCAAGTTGTAAAAGGCTGTGACAATCATGCTCACCATCGAGGGAATGGCAAGTTTGACTACCAGTCGGGGCACCGGAGTCTCGGTCATTTCGCGTCGTTTGGTTTCGAGGTCGGCCATTTTGTCGAGTTGCAGTGGGTGGGTTGAAAGTGGAAAGTTGAAGGCTGAACCCGTTGCTGCGGATGTTCAACCTTCAACTCTCGTTGACCTGAATGGCGTGCCGGAGGGATTAGAATCCCATGCCGAACATGCTCCAGTATTTGGCTTCGAGTTTGCTCCAGGCGAAGGAGGTGTTCTCGTATTGGTCGCGGGTGAAGCCGTTGAGGGTGGCGCGGAGGTCGTCGATGCGGCCCAGACGGTCGTAGCGGGTGGCTTCGCGTTCAACAGCCTCAAGACCGTTGAAAGCGTTGTCTTCGAGTTTCTTCAGCTCGGCGTTCATCGAGCTTTTGGTGCGCTGCCAGGCAACGGTGGCCAGTTTGTTGGCACGGCGGTATTTCCAGATGATGGCATCGGGGTTGTATTCCTTCTGACCGCAGATGCTGTAGGGCTGGGGCAGTTCGCTGCCGCCGCAGAAAATGGGTACGCGCGGGGATTGGCCGGGGTTGTCGACCGACATCCAGCACACGCCGCCCACGCAGTCGGGGAGCCAGTCGCGCAGTTGTGCCACAAAAGAGTAGGAGCACCAGGCCACACTGACGGTGCGGCGGAATTCGATGGTGCCGGGAGCTATGTTGTTGAGGGTTTTCTGCATGGAGGAACTGAGCCAGGGGTTGGCAATGGGGCTGATGATGGTGTCGGTGAACGATTTGCCGTTCTTGTCCTTTTGGGTGACAGGCATTTTGACGTTTTTGCACATGTCCATGTCGGTACCTTCGTAGGTGCTGCGGAGGAGTTCCATGACTTTACGCACATCGACGTTGTTGTCGGGACGGACGGAGAAGGGAAGTTCGGTGGTGTCCATGGTGAGTCCGAGAGAGGGAGCCAGGGCGTTGAGGATGAAATATTCGCGCTCGCGGAAGTTTTTGCCGTTGGCATAGCTGCTGTTGAAGGCTTTCCAGAAGATGAATTCACCTTTGCCGTCCCACAGGCCGTAGCGGCGGGCAACGGCTTCGATGTTGTCGGAGCACATGAAGTATTCGCTATTGCCGCGCTGGAGTCGACCGATGCGGGGGATGTTGCAGCTGACGCCTACGTGGTCGTCGGGGATGCGCTGTGCAGCCCACACACCGCCGATTTTGTCTTTTCCTTCACCGAGTATTTCCATCTGCCAAACTTCTTTGGTGTCGGCAATGGTGATACATTCGCCGCCGTCGGCATAGCCGTAGACTTTGACGAGGTTGCCGATGAGGCGGATGGCGTCGCGGGCGGTGGTGCAGCGTTGCAGGGCTACACGTTCAAGTTCCTCGATGAGGAACATGCCGGCGGGGTTGCGAAGGGTGTCGGGACCGGAAAAGGTGCTTTCGCCGATGGCGAGCTGGTGCTCGTTAAGGCAGGGGTAGGCGGTGTTGAGGTAAGCGTAGGTGTGCGAAGCCTCGGGGATGGCACCTACAAGGCGTACCCCGGTGGTGTCGCCACGGAAGGTGGTGTGGAGGGTGCCTTTGTAAACGGAGTGGACGGTGCCGGGCTTGTGGTCGGCGGCGGGTTCCATGTGCATCCATGTACGGTAGCGGCCGTCGCAGGTGTGCGAGGTGATGACGCTGCCGTCGCGCGAGGCGCGTTTGCCCACCATGATACTGGTGCAACTTTGTCCATCGAATTCGGGTTGGCTCAACTCTTGCCCCACAGAGGTGAGGAAGAGGGCTGTCAAGACGATTGAAAATAAGACTTTTTTCATGTTTATAAATATTTTATGTTTATTCTTGTGTGTTGCGTTTCGGGTTTATTGGATTAAATAATGAAGTTGTTGATGAGGTTAAGCAGAGTTTTTGCTGCCGGGGCAATGAGTGAGTCGGGGAAGTTGTAGTCGGGGTGATGGAGTTCGGGTTGTTTGATGCCGGAGCCGATGCCGAACATGGCACCGGGGAATACCTGCAGGTAGTTGGCAAAGTCTTCGGACCAGCGGAAAGGGGTGAGGACATACCTGACGGGACTTTTGCAGTGTTCCTCGATTTGTTCCACTATGGCAGAGTTGTTTTCGGTGGCGAGGAAGGGGTCGCGGAGGCCTTGGGACAGTTGGAGATGGTGCAGCGAGGCGGTTTGCGCGACAATGCTGTTGGCTTCGGAGAGGAGCTGCTGCATGGCGCTGTTGGTGAAGGCTCGGAGGGTGAACATGATGTCGGCCTGTCCGGCAGAGGTGCCGAAAGCCTCTTCGCCCAGTTGGACACAGATGAGGGTGGTTTGGCGGAAAAGGTCGAGGGAGGCATTGGTGGAGCTGTTGAGACGGCTGAAAGCCTGTATGATTTCGGCTACTGCGAGACCGGGGTTGATGCCCTTTTCGGGTGTGGAGGCGTGGGTGTTGCGGCCGGTGAGGCGGTAGATGATGCCTGTGGAGGCGGCGGCAAAGGTGTGTCGGTTGAGGACTATGGTGCCGAGAGGGAACCCCGGCAGGTTGTGGAAACCATAGATGGTCTTGATGTTGTAGCGTTGGAGGATGCCGGAGTCGAGGATTTTTTGAGACCCTGTGCCCGTCTCCTCTTCAGGCTGGAAGACGAGAATGATGTTTATGGGAGATGGCTGTTGGCGGTTGCCTAACCATTCGGCCAGTTGCAGGAGGATGGTAGTGTGGCCGTCGTGTCCGCAGCGGTGTCCGATGGGGAGCGCGTCGATGTCGCCCCGGATGGCAATGGTGGGATGGGAAAGTTCGCTGCCCCACACGGCTATGACTCCAAAGCCACCGACGTGGGTGAACAGTTGGTCGGGATGGCAGGCGTTGAGTTGGCGCACGATGAGGTCGTGGGCGTAGTGTTCATCGCCCGAGATGCCTGGGTGGTTGTGGAGGTCCTGCCGTATGGTGGAATAGTCGGTCATTGCTGTTGAGAGGAGATTAGTTGTTGAAGATTGAGGGTTTGGGATTGACGGAGTATTTCTTCCTTGTAGGTGTCGCCGCGGTGTTCGAAATTCTTGAAGTTGTCGTAGCTGGCGGCAGCGGGGGAGAGAAGGCATATTGAGCCGGCAGCGGTGTGGGCGAGACACCATGCTATCAGGGTGGGATAGTGGTTTTCGAAAAGGATGTTTTTGTCCGAGAGGGGAGAAGGAGACATGGGTTTCCATGAGTCGTACATGCTTTGTCCCGCTTCACCGATAAGGACAAGGTTGCGTATCTGTTTTCCAGCGGGGGACTGGACAAGAAATGTGCCCAGTTTGCCATAGTCGATGTGGCGGTCGAACCCACCGAGGATAAGGGTGTCGACGTTTTTCAGGGCCTCGACAGCAGCAATGGTGGCTTCGGGGATGGTGCTGATAGAGTCGTTGTAGAAGGTGATGCCGTGGAAGGTGCCGACAAGCTCGAGCCGATGCGGGAGACCGTGGAAGGTGGCAAGGGCTTGGGCAAACTGTTGTGGTTGGATGCCCAAGAGTTGGGTGGCTTGGCAGGCAACATATATGTTGCTTAGGTTGTGGTTGCCCTGCAAGGAAGTGGGCAGGGTCGCTATGTCGGAGTGGAGTGCCTGATTGAGAGCGTAGGGGTGGAGTGTAGAGCAGACTTTGTGGGACAACTCCTTGGCAAGACGGGTCAAGTCGGGGCTGTCGGTACAATAGAAACAATGGTCGCCGGGTTGCTGGCGCAGCATCATCTGCATCTTTGCCATTTGGTAATCGAGGTAACTGTGGTAGTGGTCGAGGTGTTCTTGGTAAAGATTGAGAATGATGCCGATATGGGGAGAGCGATGGATGTTTTCGAGTTGGTGGCAAGAGAATTCGGCAACCACAACGGTGTCGTGGTCGATTTGGGGGAGGATGTCGAAGAGCGGGATGCCCATGTTGCCGGCAAGAATGACTTTCCGTGTGTCGGCAAAGGAGGTTTTGAGGACGTGGAAGATGAGCGTGGTGGTGGTGCTTTTGCCTTTGGTGCCGGTGACGGCAATGGTTTGGTC
>JAFXMW010000040.1 GCA_017530105.1 Bacteroidales bacterium | reverse complement strand
TGTTTATGCCATATCAGCATTTCTTTATGTTCCATGACGTTACTTGGGCTCGGCAGAGCAAGCAAGCTTTCTCTGCTCTCGCTTTGCGTAACGTTCGGCATCTTGTCCACATCCCTGTCTCGCCGTAGCCCGCTACGTCTTAACTTCGTTGACGTTGCTATGACTCGGCAGAGCAAGCGAGCTTTCTCTGCACTCGCTTTACGCAACGTTCGCCAGCGATGCGGCCAATATGCTTGAAACAAATACTAATCTGCCATAAACCCTAATGACCGATTTGGGATAAAAAAACGGAGACTGCTTTATAGGCAATCTCCGTTCTTTGTATTGCTGAGTTAATTAGTCAACGATGATGTCAAGAATCCTGTCTATATCGCTGTCGGTTAGTTCGTGATGCATCGGAAGGCAGATTACTTCATCGGCGATGCGAGTGGCATTGGGAAGGTTCGCGGGTGCAGCACTGGGCAACTGGCGGTAGTCACCGAAAGTGCTGATAAGGGGATAAAAGTAGCGTCGACCATAGATGTTGTGCTTCTGTAGTTTGAAATAAAGTTGATCCCGAGTCAAGCCATATTTGTCGGCATGGACAAAGATGGGAAAGTAGCTGTAGTTGTGCCTCACGCCGGGCATGTCCTCAAAGAAGTCGATGCCGTCAACGTTGCGAAGAGCTTGACGATAGCGTACCGCAATGCGGTGCCGTGCTTCAATAGCAGAGTCGACATGTTGTAGATTGAGCAAGCCGATTGCAGCCCTGATTTCATCCATCTTGCCGTTGATACCAGGTGCTACAACTTCCACCTCGCTTTCAAATCCAAAGTTCTTGAGATAGTCAACGTGGCGTTTCATCTGTTCGTCGTGGATAACCAATGCACCACCTTCCACTGTGTTGAAGACTTTGGTGGCATGGAAACTGAGGGTGGAGAGGTCTCCCCATTCGAGAATAGACTTTCCATCTTCCTCCACACCGAAAGCGTGTGCCGCATCGTAGATTACTTTCAGCCCGTGCTTGTCGGCTATTTCCTGTATTCGTTTATTGTCGCAGGGTTTGCCGTAGCAGTGTACAGGAAGGATGGCGGTAGTCTGGGGCGTGATGGCTTCTTCTATCCTGTCGGGGTCAATGCCGCAGTTCGAAGGGTCTATATCCACAAAGACGGGTTTCAGCCCATTCCACCAGATGCTGTGGGTGGTAGCCACAAAACTATAGGGTGTGGTGATTACCTCTCCTTTCACCCCTAAAGCCTGCAACGCTATCAGGAGAGGGAGTGTTCCATTAGTAAAAACACTGACATAGGGCACCTTCAGATATTCGCATAATGCCTTTTCAAATTGCTGATGGAACTGACCGTTATTGGTAATCCATTTGCTTGCCCATATCTCCTTCAACATCTGGTTCAAGTCGTCCAGATTGGGCAATAATGGAGTTGTAACGGTAATGGTGCTCTCTTTCTCCATGGTTTAGTACTCCTGAATTTGTGGCAATCTTAATGGCTAATGTCTGAATCAGCTTTTTTTATTTTGCTTTTTGCCCTTGAAGATGTTAAGCGACTTGATACTCCATTTCTTGTCCTTCGGGTTCTCCTCGGGCAGACCTTCGTTCCCATAGCCGTAACCATAGCCATAGCCGTAGCCGTAGCCGTAACCATACCCGTAACCATAGCCATATCCATAACGGCGTCCATAGAGCGGCTGTTTGTCGTATTTCACATCGTTAAGGATGGTACACATGTTCGGGAAGGCTTTCTCTTTGTACAGGCGTTCTACGTCGAGGAGCATACGCTTATCAAACTTACGGGCACGAATCATGAAGCAGGTATGGTCTGCAACATGTTTGATGATGTCGGTGTCGACAACCATGCCGGCAGGTGTACCGTCGATGATGATGTAGTCATAACGCTTGCGCAGTTCACTGAACATTTGGTCGAATTTGGGACTGCTCAACAATTCGGCGGGGTTAGGTGGAATAGGACCGGAGAAGAGCGAATCGACACCCTGTGCAATTACATTGTGCTGGATAAGTGCATCGAGATTGTTTTCTTTATTGGTAAGATAGTTCACAAGACCAGGCTTGTGACGGCTGTAGAATTTGCGGGTGAGTGATGCCTTGCGCAAGTCAATGTCAATAATCAAAACCCGTTTGTCGGTCAACCCAATGCAGGCAGCAAGATTACTTGTTGTGAAGGTCTTACCAGAGCCGGGCTGGAGTGACGAGAAGAGCAGCACTTTGGCTTCATTGGGTTTCCCACTGAGGAAATCGATTTTTGCCCGTAAATGTCGGAAGGATTCTGCTATGCCTTCATGCTCTTTTTCGTTTACGATAATGTCTTGATGGTTGCCTTCGCCAAGTGAGGGTATTTCGCAGAGGAAGGGTACCGTAGTGGCCGACTCAATGTCGGCATAGGTCTTCACCTGGGTGTCGAACAGGCGTTTCAGCAGGTAGTAGATGATAGGCAACAACAAACCGACAATAATGCCGACAAGTGTCATGTGGGCGGTATTGGGAGCCACAGGGCTTCCACTGGGCTGTGCCCCGTCGATAATCTTTGCGCTACCCTCCAGCGAAGGCTGGCTAATCATCAGCTCTTCACGGCGTGTCAGCAGCGACACATAGAGTTGTTCCTTGATTTTCTGGTTACGCTCCATGCCTTCAAGGTAAATCTGCTTCTGTGGCACCGAACGCATCTTGGCCGATGCTACGTTGGCAACATTTCGCTCGTTCACTATGCGCTGCTCCAACGAAGCGATGTATCCCTCGGTCATACTGGCCAGGTCTTGCAACAGCTGTCGCTGGTTTTCAATAGCGCGTGAGGCTACTGGGTTGTTGGTTGTGCCGACTTCAAGATAGTGGGCCACCTCCTGAGTGTGCTGGTTATAATTGGTCAGATACGACACAATAATCGAGTTGGAGATAGAACCGACGGGAATTACCCGGCTGCCGTCGCTGTTTCGGATGGCAGAAAGAAGTACACGCACCATCTCCAGCTCCGCCTGCATACGGGTGATTTCGTTGTTTGAGGAAATACTTGTTGTGATATATCTTTCGCCCACACTGGTGGAGGTTACAACATCGTTGACACTCCTATAGTTGGCCATAGCCGACTCTTGGGCATCAAGGTCGCCGCTGATGATGTTGATACGTTCGTTAATGAAATTGTAAGTGTCGGAAATAATCCTTTTCTTGTCGTTCACGGCACCGTCGTTGTACACACGGATAACCGTGTTGATGAAATCGGCACAGCGCTGGGGAGAGGCATCGCGCATGGTCAGGTTGAGAATGGTGTTCCTATCATCATTGCGGCGCACCACCAACCGTGCACGATAGCGTTCTGCTACGGCGGCAACATCCAGATTGTCCACATAAATCTCCTGTCCGATATAGTCGTCCACAAAAGCCCATGTCTTGTGAACAATCAGTTTACCCATCGGAGTGATGACTTTCTTGTCCAACGGGATGTAAAGGGAGTGGTGACCCGGACGTGAAAGAATGACATGCTTGCTGTCGACAGGTTTCAGCGTCAGCCTGCGCGGGAGTGTGAACCCTTCTTCGCTATTGTCCACCAACTCAATCTCTACCGGGGCGGCGTTGTAAAGGTCTTTCTCGCGGTGAATCAGACGGGTCTTCGTCGTGTAGATAACATTCAGATGCAAATCCTCAACGGCTTTCCTGATGGTGGATTTCGACGTGAGAATCATTATCTCGTTATTAATGGTGCTCGAGTAAAACGAGCGCAGACCCAGTGCCGAGCGGATAGTCGCTTCACGGGTGTCGTTATCGCTGATTCCGACATCGTTGCCGCTACGGATTAATATCTTGGCACTGCTTTCGTATATCTTCTCCTGACGGCGGGCATAGAAATTGGCCACCAATCCACCAATCAATGCAAAGATTAGCAACCAGTGGATATTGCGCAGCAGAAGAAACACAAGATCCTTTATGTGAAAGGAAATGGATTGTTTGTCGTCGAGAAATGACAGACTGGTCTGTGTGACCTGGGCATTTTGATTATTTTCGTCCATGGCGTTTGTGATAATCAGTTTACAGAATTTATGGGGTGCCTATTTAGTTTTTGCTTCTATTGACGAGGTTTATGATTGTGAGGGCCAGAGTGATGGTGGACATCGCTGTAGAAACCCACATACTGACAAAGTTGCGGGCTTCGGTCCGGGTTGTGGAGGTGTTGTAGTTTTGCGTGATGATAAAGTCATTCTGTTGAAGCATGAAGAATGGATCCTGGAACACCGATGAGGAACGCGGGTCGAGATACCGCATCACCATCTTTCCGTCAATCTCGCGCATTACGGCAATCTTGTTGCGGTTGGTGTATACACTCAAATCGCCGCAAAGGGCCAAAGCCTCCAGAAACGTGCATCGCTCATTGCTGATGGTGATGGATTTTCCTCCTTCAGCTCCGAGGAAGAAGATTTTAAAGTTTGCAAAACGGGCGATAACCACAGGCTGGTGCAACAGCCCGTCTTTCTCCAGACGTATTCTCAGCGAGTCTTGAAGTTGCAGACGTGTCAGTCCGGCAACATGTACTTCACCTAACACGGGGAATTGGATATTGCCATTAACGTCCACTAGATATGCTCCACGCCTGTTAATGGAGGAGCCACCTATGGTTGAACTGCTGATATTGAATGGTTTAAGTAGCTTCTCGTCGTCTGATGGACCGAACACATAAATATCCAGTTCGTCATAAGGGCTAATAATGGCTTGGAATTTGTTCTCCAATTCAATCTGGCTGCCATGCCGCATGTCCTGAAGATAGTTGACCTGGCTGGGAGTCACGCACGAACTCAGTGCAATAGTAGCGCAAAAGGCGACTAATAATACTTTGTTAATTGCTTTCATGTTTCCTGATACCTGATAAGGTTAATAACTATTAACGGGGTTAGTTGCTTATTATTGTGTGTTTTTTTTATTTTTCCTGATAATGTAGTGCTTGACTACGTTTTTTAACGTTTGGGTGCAGTATTCTCTACAGTACCGTAGCCCAAAGGGGTTCCAACGTTGAGGGTGGGTGGTGATGAGTAAGGTCTTGCCAGCCTGCCGCAATCGTGAAGAGGGGTCGAGCAGTTGCCCGATTATCTGGTCGGTGGAGTGGAAGGTGAGGCCTTGGCTGTCCCAAAGGTCCTGGTATTGCGGTATCTTGTCGCGCAGGCTTACGTGGTAGCCGTCCCAACGTCTGCCAGTGTCGGTGAGGTAGAGTTTGTCCGAAAAATCGGTGTCGAGGTAGGGCTCGAAATCAATGCCCAGACTATGGTAGTCGTAGTGTTTCCAAAGGTCGCGGCTGTCCCAGGGGCTTCGCGGCGAACCATGCATGCAAATGGAATGTATGGGTGCCAGTTGCCTCAGCTTTTCCAGGTTGCCGCAAAAATCATGATATGCCTCTTCGAGGTTGCCCCCACAGGTTGTGAGCGATTCGTAGTGGTAGCCTATTTCATGCCCCAGCGAGGCAATCTGTTTGATGATGACAGGGTCGTAGCTCTCCGGCACGCAGCGGAAATAATAGGTGGCGGTCAATCCCCGCTCTTTCTCCAATTGTGCGGTACGCAGCGAGTTGGCGGGGAGCAAATCGACATCGTGCCTCAGTTTGAAAGAGAGTCCGCTTGCCTTGAGGGCATCGAGCAGCTGGCAGTATTTCTTGACTGTGAAATCCATGATTATATTTCGGTTAGCATATCCACAATGGCGGCATTGGTGTCACCCACGTGGGCGTAGTACTGCTCTCTTTTCTGCAACCACTCCGCTTTGCGGGGGCTTTCGGCCAGTTGCTTGGCTTTTTCGATAGCCTCGGCTGGGTCGGCGATGTTGTAAAGCATTCCGTACTCCTTTTCCAACATGATGAAATTCGACATGTCGTTAGGACCTACGAAGGTGTTGGACCGGATGGCGGGGGTGCCAAGCAAAGCGGCCTCGGCGGCCATGGTCTGCGAGTCGCCGATATACAGGTCGGCGCAATAAAGCACATCGTGGATGGCGTTGGCGGGCGTAGGCAGTTTGTAGGCCGACAGTTCCTCGGGCAAGGGTTTCTCGGAGGAGATGTACACGTTCATATATCGGGCGATGGTCTCGACCAGGGTTTTCTTCTGTTCGTAGTTGAACCCGCCGTTCCCCACGTCGTGGTTGGCATACCAGCCCACAAAGCGCACTATGGCATAGGGTTTGCGCAGGCCGTACCGCTCCACCACAGAGCTGTCGGGGTGAAGAACAGACGGGGCAAGATAGCAGTCCTCGAAAATACCGGCTATACGACGGTGTTTTTCACCATAGTTGAGTTGGAAGGGCTGCGGTGTGACGACACGGGTGCATAGCGGCACCACATAGCGGTTGGTTACTTTCACCACCTCGGAGTCGGGGAAGATGACGGATTTCTTGTGCAACGCTTTAGCCATTGCGGTGCCGTACCATGACGCTTTCGACACAATGACATCGGGGCGTTCCCTCCGGGCTATATTCCAGTAGTTCACCATCAGTCCAAAGGTGCCCAGTATCTTTGCCCACATGGCTTTGCGGTGTTTTCCGAACACGATGTAGGATACCCCTTCCTCCTCCAGCACATTGAGCAGCACATCCTTGTCGCGGGCAAGAACCACTATTTCGTGTCCTTGCGACTTCAGTGTCTGCATCACATACTTGAATTGATAGTAGTGTTTGGGGTGGTTGAGTTCAAACAGATATTTCATTATCAGCAGGTTGGTTCTTTATTCTTTGTGTTTCTTCGGTTGTGTAAGGCTTGTCTGTTTTATTATCCCGTTTCTATTGTTTTTGTGGGTATTATCTATCAGTTGTATATCGAAAGAATATATAACGGATATATATGTGATATATAAGTGATATATATATGACGGATAAAATATTGAGTTTCAGCCTATGATGGATTACGTCCTCGGGAGGGAGCAGATAAGTTGTTTGTTTTCTTCTTATTACCGCTAATAACGGCGCATTATGCTTTAAACTCGCGAATGACTTTTGCCGGGGAACCCACGGCCACGCAGTAGGGTGGAATGTCGTGGGTCACCACGCTGCCGGCGCCGATAATGGCTCCTTCGCCAATGGTCACTCCAGGCATGATGATGGCGCCGATGCCTATGTGTGCTCCGTCTTTGATGACAACGCGTCCCTCCTTGAAGGGGCAGTGCATGGCATACATGCCCGGACGGTAGTCGGTCAGGTCGCGTTGGTGGCATAAGATCATCACGCCAGAGGTGATGGCTACGCCTTTGCCGATTTCGATAAGTTCGGGGTTGCGGTCGTCGAGTATTACGCCACGGGCAACGTGCGATTTTTTGCCTATTTTCACTCCCCGCAGACGATGGCACGCCACGGTCACCTGATAGGGAAAGGTGAACATGGTGAGTATGGAGAGTGAGTGGGTCCAGATGCCTTTGATAATGGATTTCAGTGAGCGGTGTTGTACTATGGACATGGGTTGATTGTGTATTAGGGTGTTAGGGATGTAGTTGACGTGAAGGGTGTGGTTTAGGCTTGGTATTCGTATTCCGAAACACAGTAGTCTTCTTTGCCCGAGGGCAGACAGGGGATGTCGTCGACAAACTGCAGTTGCACTTCCGAGCCGGTGAAGTGGTTGCGGTAGTTGTCGATGATGTAATTGAATTGTTCGTGAGGTTCGGAGGGGTCTTTGAGTTTGAGGAGAATCAGCAGGTCGCCGTTGCGGTCTTGCCTGATTTGGAATTTGTCGATTTTGTAGTAGGTTTTCTGGTATTCGGTGTTGTGGTAGTCGAGGTGAGGATAGAACATCATGGGGAGTACGGTGGGAGAAATGGGGACTCCTTGTTTGTTGTACATCAGTCGTCCGGCACGCCCCATCACTTCGCCTATGAGTCTTGAGGCACGCCCGCAGGGGCAGGGCTCGGTTTTGATATAGGCCATGTCGCCCACATGGTAGCGGAGGAAGGGGAAGACGTAGTTGTCGAGGTCGGTGGCGCATACTTGTCCCACCTGTCCGTCGGGCAGCGGATGGCCTTGTTTGTCGGTTATTTCGATAATGCAGGCTTCTTCGGTGATGTGCAGGCCTTGGTGTTCGGGACATTCGTGCGAGAGGATGCCGCCGTCGCCGGCACCGTAGGCATCGTAGAGGGGGGCGTGGAACACTTCTTCCAGTTTGCGCCGGTATTCGGGCATGAGCACTTCGCCTGTGGTGAGAATGACTTTGATGGGGCAGACGGGGAGATGCTGTTTTTCGATATAGCGTGCCAGAATGTAGAGTGCCGAGCCGTATCCGCGCAGGGCGGCGGGCTTGAGTTTCATCATTTCGACGTAGTTGCGGTGCATGCTTTCATCGGTTACGTCGGCGCTGCTGTATTTGTAGTTGCGCATGATGACGCGGTCGTAGAGGCCTTTGAAGGAGAAGAGTTGTTTCTTTTTGTTGATGGAACTGCCACCGAGGGAGAAGATTTTGTCGCCCAGTTGCAGCCCGTACCATTCCCATGCGCGCAGGGTGGAGGCTTTCCAGCTGCTCCATTCGGCAGTGTCGGTACAGAATTTGAGGGGCATTCCGGTGCTTCCCCCTGTGGATGATTTGCGCCAGCGTTTGGGGCTTATGGCTGTGCTGAAGAGGTTGTCGTAGTTGTCGCGTATGGTTTGTTTGGTGAGTACGGGGAGGAGGGCAAGGTCTTCGCGGGTTTTGATTTGTTCGGGCTTTATCCCGAGGCGGTCGAAGAGTTGTGTGTAGTAGGGCACGGTGTCGTAGCAGTGTCTGACAAGCCGTTGCAGTTTAGCGTCTTGCAGTTGGCGCAGTTGGGCCGCATCGAGGCGGTCGGTGCGGCGCAGTTCTTTCAGTTTGGCTTGCACACGGCTGCCATAGACCAGGTCGCCTATAGGGAGGAAGAGGTGTTGGTCGAGGAGGTTATAAAGTGTCATATATGGCTTCTATTTTTTTAGCTGTTTTTTGGGTTGTCAGTCCGCAGTCGATGATGCGTTGGCGGCCTTGGGTACGTTGGCCGAAAGCAAGGGCTTGGGAGAGCATCCGGCTGAGGGCTTGGGTGTCGCCGTTGGGTGCCACATAGGTACCGGCTACGCCTTCGGTCACCCACGACACATCGCCCACATCGGTGCTTACAATGGGGCAGTTGCAGGCCATGGCTTCTTTGATTACGTTGGGCGACCCTTCCATGACCGAGGTGAGGAGGAGTACGTCGGCGGCACACATGTATTTGACTACGTCGTCGTGGCTTTTGTCGAATACGGGATAGAGTACGGCCTTGTCGTTTTTGAGCAGTTTAACGGCTTCCTCCGCCCAGTTGTAGCGTTTCTCGGTGCGGGAGGGGTGTGAACACCAGATGATGTATTTGTGGTCTTGGTCGAATCCGCACATTTCGCGTGCCTGTTGTTGGTCGATGAGTGTAAACTGGTCGAGGTTCACCCCGTTGGGGATTACCGGCAGGGTCATGCCCAGTTGGTTGGCTGTGCGTTGCGATTTGACAATGGTGGCATCCCAGATGTGCTTGATGAAGAACCGCACCCATCTCCGTTTGAAGGTTTTGCGCGGGAAACTTCCCAGAATGGAAACCACGACTTTGGAACGGGAGCAGCAGGCAGCAAGGGCGGCAGCCACACCGCATACGGAATAGTGGGCGTGGACGATGTCGGGACGCTCGCGACGGATAAGGCGTCGCAGTTGGAGTATGGCCTTGGAGTATGACTTCCATCCTTTGCCACGGATGGGAAAGAGAATCATGTCGAGACCCTCCTGCTGCAGCGATTCGAATTGTGAGCGGACAAAGGCACTGACAGTGCCCACGCTTTTGTTGCCGCTGGCTACAAATATTACTTTCATCTGGTTTTATCGTAGGTTGTTCCAATACCATTCGCATGCTTGCCCGAAGCCTGTCAGGGCATCGTATTTCGGTTGGTATCCCAGCACACGCTGTGCCTTGATGATGGAGGCTTGGGAGTGGGGTATGTCGCCGGGACGGTTTTCGCGATAGGTGGGTTGTATGTCGGCGATGGCGGGGTCGAAGTGAGCGAGGTTGTCGCGCAGGCAGGCGAAAAGGGCATTGAGTGTGGTGTTGCCTCCATAGGCTACGTTGAACACCATGTCGATGGGAGCCTTGGGGGGCAGGGTGGTGTTGTAGAGCGACATTCTTTCGCGCAATACTTCGGCGGGAGTGGTGGCGGCGAGTTCGTTGGCTTGGATGACGTTGTCGATATAGGTGAAGTCGCGCGAATAGGTGCCGTCACCGTTGATGAAGGGCGACTGGTGGTTGATGAGTGCTTTGACCCACAGGGGTATCACGGCAGCGTAGGCACCGTTGGGGTCTTGACGGCGGCCGAAGACATTGAAGTAGCGTAGCCCGACGGTTTCTATTCCATAGAGATTGGAGAAGACATTGGCATATAGTTCGTTTACATATTTTGTGATGGCGTATGGGGAGAGCGGGCGGCCGATGTTGTGCTCTATCTTGGGCAGCTCTTTGCTGTCGCCATAGGTTGATGAGCTGGCTGCGTAGACGAAACGCTTTACTTTGGCATCGCGGGCAGCCACCAGCATGTTAAGAAAGCCGTCGATGTTGTTGGCGTTGGTGTTCAGAGGGTCGTTGATGCTGCGTGGCACGCTGCCTAATGCGGCTTCGTGTAATACCACGTCGCACCCTTCCAGGACTTTGCGGCAGGTGTCGAGGTCGCGGATGTCCCCTTCGATGAAATGGAAATTAGA
Organism: Bacteroidales bacterium; assembly: GCA_017530105.1. Lineage (GTDB taxonomy): Bacteria > Bacteroidota > Bacteroidia > Bacteroidales > P3 > Colimorpha. Next base: position 30,868 of record JAFXMW010000040.1, on the reverse strand, counting down.
TTTTTCCAGCAAGGGTTCGATATTGCGGCGGAAACCAGTAGAGAGGTTGTCAAGACAGGTTATGTTATGTCCTTTCGCCACGAAATATTCACAAAGATTGGAGCCGATGAACCCTGCTCCGCCGGTAATGGTGATATTCATAAGTGTCTCTTTTTTGCGTTAACGGTTTTGGAATTTGATGATGCGGTTGTCCAGTATCTTGCCTTTTTCAAAGTTGTGGCAACCACGCAGTACCTCGTTGTCCAGAGGGCGGTCTTCAATCAGGAAGTCTATGTATTTGACAAATTCGGTGCTGAGGGTTTCGGTGGCAGTTTTCCAGAAAAGTGACGGGGTATGGTCCACCACATAGTGGGTGATGCCGTCCACTTCGTAGGTGGGGTTGTCGATGGTGGTGGGCACACTGGTTTCCACTCCGCCGTTGCGGTCGCACGACACATCGATTATCATGGCCCCTTGTTTCATGCGTTTCAAGTCTTCGCGATAAATGATGTGGTCGTGGCGCGAGGTGTCCCAAAGAATGGCGTTGACCACAACATCAAATCTGTCAAGTTCATGACGGAACAGTTGTTCTGTTTTCCGGTCGTATTGTATCACTTCGGCACCCATGAAATTGAGTGTTTTCACCGCCCCGCGAGCAATATTGCCTCGTCCCAGCACTGCCGCGCGGGTGTTGTAGGGGAATATGCCGTGGCACATGTAGGCGTGGAAGACGGCGGCTTCGCCGGCTATCTCGTTATTGCGCCAGAAACTGTGTCGCCCCTCTTCGTACATGTCCTCCCATGCGTAGGCTGTCAGTCCACCGTTGATTACCTTGTCGGTGATGTCGCGGTTTTGTACGGCATGGAGCCATCCGAACACGGTTTGTCCCTTCAGGGTGTCGAGATATTCGGCATCTCCCACCTTGGGGTCGGCAATGATGTCTTTGGCCAGCACAGTAGACCTGTCTGCTACGTTCACTCCAAGGCTGGAATAATCTTCGTCGCGGTATCCGAGCACATCTCCATAGCCCTTTTCAATGGAAATAAGGTCGGGGTGTTTGATGGATGGTATGTCGCGGGGAACCAGTGTCCTCCGCCTTTCGTTTTCCTTGTGTGATATGGGTAAACCGACTGATTTCATAATATGTTTTTTATTTATTATTTTCACCCTCATCAGAGAGACTGAATGCACGAAAAGGGCTTTTCTGTATAATGTTGCTTATGAGCAGGCAAAAGGCTATTGTCAGCAAAGAGTATGTGAATGGTCAAAATGATTAATCGGCATTACTGCGAATAGCGTATACCTGTATCAATGTTTTAATATGTTGTTCAATACTATAGAGTTCTCTAACCAGTATGGCGTTCTCTTTGGCCTTAGTCCTGTAGTCGTCGCGGTGTGCTACAAAATCACAAAACTTGTCGTACAGCGAGTCCACATTGTCGGTCTCATAAAGGGTGGCCAGTTCTCCTTCCCGTGTCAATTCCTTCATCACGCACCAATCGTTCACAAAAGTGGGTAATCCGGCCGCCACTGCCTCCATCACCGCTATTCCGAAGCTGTCGTGGCGTGTGGCATAGACAAATGCGTCCATTCCTCGCAACAGTTCGGGGACATCGTCCCTCAGCCCTGCAAAGGTCACATACCCTTCGAGGCCGTGCTCCTTGCAATAGTCAACGCAGTCATTGTAGATTTTCATTTCGTTGTCGCGTGCTGCTCCGATAAAGGTGAAATGGAAATCAATCCCATTTTCAAGCAGTCTTGATAAAAACTTGCATACAAATAAGTGGTTCCTTCCTTCACCGAAACTGCCCACCATGCACAGTTCCAGTCTCTTGTTGTTGCTTCCAGTGGCGAGGATGTTAAACTTGTCAAAGTCAATTCCGTTGTACACTATCACGCATTTCTCCTTGCAGCCGAAATCACCTCGTTTCAGGTAGGCATCCTTCAATTCCTTGCTTACAAACACCACCTTGTCGCTGCCCTTGAAGATAAGCCGTCGCAGCAGTTTCGGGGAATTGATATAACCATATCCGTGGAATGTGGTCACAGCCCGCACCCGGGTGAACCATGTACAGACAACCGCCAGAATGGCGTTCAGCGACGTTTGTGCATGGATGACAGTGACTCCCTCCTTTCTTAACACCTTGCTTAACCGCACTATGTAACCCAGCCAGCTTTTACCCCGAGGCAGCCTTATCATCTGTGCACCGGTGTTGCGATAGCGTTCCGACAACGTACCTTCGTTGCGGTAGATACATAATGCATCATACGGCAATTGGGAATGACGTGAAAGGACATCCAAGACCAGTGTCTCGGCGCCTCCTCTATTCAAACTTCCAAAGAAATACGCAACTTTTTCCCGTGCCATAATGTTTTATTATAGAATACCTCGCGAACCCAGTTTAAAGACTGCCCAGCCGATAACCATGACAGGCACAATGTAATACCAAATTCTAACCCATTTGAAATTTCGTTCATCCAGCAGTGAAACGCCGTATGCCGCCATCAATAGCAAGAATGGCAGTCCTGGCAAAAGAAATCGCTCCGAGTTGGCAAAACCGCTCATACATATTACACCCAAGTAGGATATTATAAACGATCCTATCAATGCCAGGTCGCGCCAGTTCTTCTTGACAAAAATGGCACTGAACAATGCAATCAGCGTGAAGATTCCGAAGAAGTTACGCACATAGTTACCACCGTTTATCAACTGCTGGTTGTACTGTTCGTCTACGTCTACCATCGTGGGGAATGGCAGAACAAACATGATGGGTGCCATAACCGACCCTGTTGCATATTTTGCCCATTTAATGCCCTTGTACACCTGATAGTCTCGTTTTGCTGCCTGGTTTTCGCTTCGACCTTCCCACACACTCAGTGTCTCGTTTGCCAGTGTACCTCCTGCCATTACCACCAAGGCGATAATGGCCCATGATATCAGCACCACTCGGTTCCATCGCCCCATCAATGCATTGGATGAGAACACCAGCGCCGACAGAATTGCAAATATCATTGTGGCACCCAGCACTGTACGGAAGAAAAACAAGCTCACCACAAGTAGTGCCACCACAATCAGATTCCAAACGTTCACTTTCGGACTGCGCAACAGGGCGTCGGCACGCTCCAATGCAGCAACTGTAAGGAATAGCATCTCGGTCTCCTTCAAGTGAAGTCCGCAGTACATAATCAGGTTTGGCATGAGGCAACAGAAAATGCCGGTCATCCTGCCGGCCTCTTCTCCTACGTTCCTTTTGGCAAGACGATACATCAACACACACATCCATGCACTCAGCAGCGACTTTATTATTCGGGTAATGATAATACTTCCTCCGGTTACACTGTATAGCAATGTCAGATAAACAGGATAGCCGGCGTCGGCTATTGATCTGTGCGACAGGTAGTCCCATGTCGAGGCAAAACCAATCTCCTGGAACCACAGTGCTTCATCGTGGTATCCCATGGCATCGCTCGAACCGAACTCGAATGGCATCCCCGTCTTGACAATATAGAAGAAGAACGAGAATATTACCCAAACCACGCGGAACGCAAATGCTGTCCAGAATAATTTCCTTACAAACTTCTTTTCCGGCAGGGAAATCCATTTCATCGAGTACCGGCTCGACAGCAAGAAAAACAACAGCACCCATACAATTCCGATTACGATGTAATCAAGTTTCATCATGTGACGGAAAAAGATGAGGCTGACGGTGCCAAGGCATATTAGATAAATCAATATACCACGGCGGGAAATCTGTTTTGGGAAAAAGGGTACCAAGATATTAGAAAGTTGAAAGTTGTTATTATGAATGAACAATAGACAAAAGTGTCTTCTTTATGGTTGCTCCCGTACGCCTTAGCCGGAAAACAAGCCGTTCACGCCAAATAGGCGAATTGTATTTCTTGTATGAGGAATGGGGCAGTTTAGTCCAGTCGATTTTAGCCAGTTCGGGCAGTGTCGCATCGTGGTATTGGCTCGAAAGGTAATAGAAAAACAACCCGCTGCTGCGCAGTTTGTCAAGCAACAGTTTCAAGTCCCCGTTCCGTTTCTCCTCGTCACTCAGGTATTCAAGATTCCACAGCATGTGGTTCTCCGGGTTGTGCAGTCGGCGTGTCGCCCGTCCTTTCACAGGCTGGTCTTGAAAATAATTCGACAACGGTTTGTTTACCAATGCCACAGGGTGTGCCAAAGCCAACCGTATCCACAGGTCGAAATCCTCCCCGAATGTGAGCTTGGTGTTAAACTGTCCTGCCTCCACAAAACACTCTCTCCTTATTGCCACCGAGCTCGATGTGATAGGCATGCAAAGGGTCTTGGCATAAGTTTGGCAGTAATTGATATATCCCCTCTCAAAATCTTTGTCCACTCCGATAGGGGCGACCGAACGTCTGCCGTTTTTCACCAAATAAAAACCCGTGCCGTACATGCCCGCCTCTGGGAAATCGGCAATCAGCCTGTCCATCTCCGCCAGAAAATCCGGCTCCCACCAGTCGTCCGAGTCAAGAAAACAGATATATTCACCCGTCGACATGGCAACACCGTTGTTTCTTGTGGCGGCTACACCGCTGTTTTTCTGACTCACCACGCGGCACCACGGCCGTTTGTCGCCTATTATAGTCCGGGCTACCTGTAGCGATGAGTCGGTGCTTCCGTCGTCAATCACGATTAACTCATAGTCGGGTGTCGACACGTCGGAACGTTGCGCCAGTATGCTCGATAATGTGCGCTCGATATACCGTTCCTTGTTGTAGAGTGGGACTATGACGGAATATTTAGGGGTTGACATGTCTTCGGTTATTATTTGTTTTCTTCTTCAGGCAGAAGTCTCCGGCTGATGGCACCGCGATAATGGTAGTTCGAGGCTCCGTCGCAAAGCACAGGCACAACCCCCATGCGTTTCAGAACCCTTTCGGTAGTGGCGTTATTCCTTCCCCATGTGTAGGCGAAGTAAGGTATGTAGCGCGGATGCTTGCCGAGCATCTCTGTGCAAAGTGTCACCGAGCGCCCGAATTCCTCCTCGCTTTGTTTAGTTGCATCCAAATGTTCGTAACCATGCATTCCTATACTGACAAGGTGTGACGTCAAACCTGCCAGCTGAGCCTCGGTTAAATACTCAACCGACGGGGCATACCCCTCGCGTCGGCTCTTTCCGTCCAGATAGCGCGGGTTAATGAATAGGGTGATGGGCACCTTTTCCGATTCAAGGAATGGCAGTATCCCCTGCACCGAAGCAAAACCGTCGTCGCACGTCAGCACAGCATAACGCCTGCGTCGCAGCCAATCGTGCTTCAAATGCCCATAGGCCTCGGTAAGTGGAATAAATGTGTAGTCTCTTTTCAATCGTTTGATAGTCTGTACAAATATTTCTGTCTGCATCCAGTCCTCCCGCAAGTAGGCCTCAGGGTTATAGGTGTCCGTAACAGCATGGATTACAAATACCTCCAAAGGCTGGAAACGCAACCTGTCGGCTCGCTTGTTTATTTTCCGTCCAATTGCAGGAAGATTTGTGACAATCATCTTATTGCAGTTTATTTGTTTCTTTAACAGTCAAATCAAACAAACCCGTCGCCGTCGCCACCCTGCGACATTGCCGTTGCCGGGAAAGCAAATGCCGGGGGGTAGGAAAAGGATATGGGGACGATGGTCTTTTTGTCGAAAAGATGCATCGAATCGATATAGTCGGCCAATTGCGGGTGGCGGGTCGTGAAACGGGGGTTCCGCAGAGTCTGCACATGGCGTGCAACCGAATCGAACACACAATCGGCATACTCCTTGTCGTAGTATAAATATTTAACCGACAACCCCCTGTCCGAGTCAACAAGAATATAGAAAGCCGCGAGTCGGTCGTCGACAAACAGTTTCACCCCGCTCATCCAATAGCGGCTGTCGCAATCGTGAAACGGGTTGCCACCCTCTTTGGAGGCAAGCAGCGGAGTCCTCTGCATGAAATGATAAGCCAGTATCCAGTTCAACATTTCGCGGGTACGGGGAATCAGGTCCCCGCCGGCATGGTTCTGGATAAAACAATAGGTCTCCTCGTCCACCGTGTTGGTGTATTGCAGCCTGTAGGTAGGTTCGATGAAAGTTCGATGTTGCTTCGTTCTTCCGCCGCCGAAATTTCTCTTCAGTTTGTTGAGCAAGTATGCCGCCTGACCTTTCAGACTGTCGCGTCGGATGCTCTTAGGCGTAAATTGGTACTCCGGCACTGTGGTGTCGTTGTGTCCGAAATACCTGAATATCTCAACGGTCTCCGGCGCTCCCCACATATCGAGGCATTTTTCCGCTCCATAATGTTCAATCAGCGTGCCGACGGCAATCAGTGGGTACCCTTTCCCACGGTGTTCGGGGTTGCACCACAGGGTGCTGAACCACCGGTAGACGGTGCCATTGATGTTGTCGGCAAACGTGGCGGTGAATGTGACTGGCTTGCCATTGATGTAAATGGCTGCCACACATGGGTCGTCCTTGTGTACGTAGGGGTTGTGGGCAATAGCCGCGGCACGGCATCGCGAAATCACTTCATTGGAGAGTCCTGCGGTGCTGTGACCTGTTGCCAGCCAGTCTGCAAGGTCGCCGGCAGTGAAAAGCTTTATTTCCGGAGCGAGGTTGTTCATTCAGGAGAGGTGGGACAGGGTTTTGTCGACGATACTGCCCATGTTCTGCATTTGCAGCAATTCAAGCATTCCGAACTTGATACCGAATTGATTCTCGATTTCTGTCAGCAACTGAGTGAAGGAGAGTGAAGTCCAGGCAGGCGTGTTGGCAGGTGTGAGGTCGTCGGTAATCAACAAGTTAGGATCGGAGAACGAGCGACGGACTATCGGCTGTAGGGTTTCTATGAGTTCCTGTCGTGTCATTGTATTTTTGTACTTATGGGTTATTTCTTGGTGCGTATTTTTTGCAATGGTTTTGTGTCGGTTATATATCACTTATATATTGATTGAATATATAACTGATATATATGTGATATATATGTAATATATATGTGATAGATATAGAGCTGGTTTTCAGTGAAGTATGAATATGTAAACAATAAATGTAAAAAAAAGTCGGATTGAGTTAGGAATCAGCGTTTTGTGTCGTGACGATGAGTTTCAGGGCTGTGCGGTCGATTTTCTCTGACCGGTTGAGCGGGAAGTTGGGAAGGCAGATTATGCGGGAGGGAATCATGTAGGGAGGGAGTGTGTTTTTGAGGTGGTTGGTGAGTGAGGTGGTGTCGGAGGAAGGGGTTTCGACAAAGAGGGCTATTTCGGTGATGCCACGGTTGTCGGTGTAGGCTATTGCCGCGGTGCGGTTTTGTCCGGCGAAGTGTTGGCGGGCTTGGTATTCTATTTCGCCCAGTTCGACACGGTAGCCTTGAATTTTGGCTTGTTGGTCGATGCGTCCGAAGTAGAGGAGGTTGCCGTCGGGGTCTTGTTGGCAGAGGTCGCCGGTGCGGTAGTAGGTTTGTTTGGTGCCGTTGTGTTCGATGGAGAGGAATGAGGTGCTGTTTTTTTCGGGGTTGTTCCAGTAGCCGGGGGTTACTTGGCGGCCAGCCACGCAGAGTTCTCCTTTTTCGCCTTGGGGCAGGGTTTGTCCTTCTTCGTTTATGATAAGGGTTTGGATGTTGGCGAGAGGTTTGCCGATGGAGCAGATGCCGTTGGCTGAGGGGTTTGCGGTGTTGCGGTTGTATTTGTAGTAGGTGCAGTAGATGGTGGCTTCGGTGGGGCCGTAGAAGTCGTAGAGGTCGGCGTTTGAGGCGCATTGTCCCCATTGTTGCAGGAGGTCGATGGGACAGGCTTCGGCGGTGAGGATGCAGGTTTTGAGGCTTTTGGCGTCGAGTTGGGAGAAATAGGGTTTGAGGTAGGTGAGCATGGAGGGGGCCATGGAGGCGCATGAGATGTGTTGTTCCATAATCAGTTGTGCGGCGTAGAGGTATTTTATCTGGCCGTAGGGTATGGTGCATACGCAGGCGCCGGAGAGCAGTGCTGTGAGAAAGGTTTGTATGCTTACGTCGAAGGTGAGGTCGAAGGCTTGCAGACAGCGGTCGTTGGGCTGGATGGATATACCGGTTTTCCAGAATGAATCGACAAAGGAGGCAAGGTTGTCACGTGTTAGGCACACTCCTTTTGGGGTTCCGGTGCTGCCGGAGGTGAAGAGGACGTAGGCGAGGCTGTTATCGTCCGCGGGGAGGATGGTGGTGTCGGGTGTTGTTGGGTCGGCAAGGGTTGTTGTCTGGATGATGTTGATGCCGATTTGTTGGGCTTGGGTTGTGAGGTCTGTGCCTGTGGAAGTGCAGAGCAGTGTTTGGGTGTTGGTTTGTTGCAGGATGTTCAGATTGCGGCTGGCAGGCTGGAGGGGGTGGAGCGGAACATAGGCGAGGCCTTCGAACCAAAGGGCCAGGATGGAGGCATAGGTGTCGATATGGTCGTCGAGAATAATGGCGAGAAGGTTGGAGTTGTCGTTGCGGTTGTGGAGACGGGTGCGTATGGCAGTGATGCGGGCGAGCAAGGTGCGATAGGAGTAGGCTTTGCCGCCGATGAAGAAAGCATCGCTGTCGGCGTTTTGGTCGAAATGCCTGAGCAGTGGGTCGAGTATCTGTTGTTGGAATGTGGTGGGGTTCATCCTGGTGTGGGTGATTGGTGTTTATTGTTGGTTTGTGTTTTTGCTTTGCAGTATTATGCGCAGTTGTTTGATGAAGGCGCGGAAGTTGCGGGAGACGCGGAAGTGTGTGAAGAGGTATTTCAAGGCTTTGGGTTTGTCTGTGCCGGCATAGACTTTGATACATTCCTGCAGTGTGTCGAGGTAGGTTCGTTTGGAATAGGGGGAGGGGTTGATGCGGTAGAATTCTTCATCGGTGGGGAGTGACATGAGGCAGTATTGTGATGCGGAAATCATGCTGTGGACACCACCGGGATGGTAGCGGTAGACTCCGCCGTTGAAGGCGAAGAGGTAGCCTTTGCCAACGTTGAGGAGGTGGTAGATTTCGTGCATGTCGCGGTAGTATTTGTATTGTTTCTGCCAATCGGGAGTGAATTTGTCGCGCCGGAACACCATGGTGAGGGGTTGAGTTATCCATTTGCTCATGAACATTCCGATGGTGATGTCGACTCCTTGTTGTCCGGAAGGGATGATGCCGCCGCAGTTGTCGGGGGTTAGTTTGCCGGTGACGTTGTTGAGGTGGCTGCAGCGGTGGAAGCAGATGGAGTAGTCGGGGTGGGACTCGAGAAAGTCCACTTGTCGTTGCAGTTTGTGGGGGTCGGTCCAGTAGTCGTCGCCTTCGCAATAGGCTATGTATTTGCCTTTGGCGCGGGAGTAGTTGAATTCGATGTCCATGCGTCCGCGGTAGCCTTGTGAGAATTTGTTTTGTTCCTCGTAGATGGGGAATATTTTGTCGGGATATTTGGCTTGGTACTCACGGAGTATGTCGTCGGTGCCGTCGGTGGAGGCATCGTCGTGAATGAGCACCTCGATGGGGAAGTTGGTTTCCTGCATGAGGAATCCGTTGAGACATTGACGGATGAAGGGTGCATGGTTGTAGGCCAGACAGCAGATGCTGACGCTTGGGGCGGAGCTATTCATATTCGATAATCACTCTTTTGTCGATTTCGTCTTGCAGGGCAGCCATGGCTTCGCGTCCTTCGGTGCAGGAGAAACAGAAGCCTATACGGTTGCCGCCGTCGGTGGGACGGTGAATGCGGTCGCCGGGTTTGAAGTCGAGTTGCCAGTAGAGGATTTCTTTCGTTGAGTTCAGAAAGTCGATGCCTTTTATGGCTTTCACTACTCCTCCTTCTTCGGTAGTGTCGAAGAATTTCACTACGGCGATTTTATTGTTTTTGAATTTCTTTTCGTCAATCACCTTGGTTACTTTGTTGCCGACGAACATGTCGATGAGGATGTCGTAGTTGTCCAGACCTGTGAGAGCCGGGACGATGATGGAGGAGAGGAGACCGCCACCGCCGCGGGCACCTATTTCGAGGAGGTAGAATTCGCCGTTTTCGTAGCGGTATTCGGCATGGGTGAAGCCGAAGGGGAGTCCGGAGAGTTCGACAAAACGGTTGTTGACCTCACGCAGGCGGTCGTAGTCGTAGAGCGGGTTGTCGTAGGAGAAGTAGAGGTAGCTGTCCAGATTGCGGTTGTAGTCGAACTGCTGCTTTTCGGAGATGGCCAGGCAGACATGCTTGTCGGGCATCCGGATGCCGTCGACGGAGAATTCAGCTCCAGAGATGAAACTTTCACATATTACGGCATGGCGGTGGTGGGAGTAGGCTATGGAGGAGTCGAAGAGTTGTCGTAGTTGTTCTTCGGTCTCGATGGTGAAAACGCCTCGGCTACTGTTGGCATCGATGGGTTTGATGACCATTTTGTGATTGAGTGCGCGGAAGAAGTCGATGGCTTGGTCGAGGGTTTCGCAAACTTGGTATTGCGGGCATGGTAGGCCATGTTCACGGCAGAAGTCACGCATAAGTGACTTGTCGGTGTAGAGGCGTGCCATGGGCTCGGTTTGGGACGGCAGCCCCATCTGAGAGGAGACGTAGGCCAGGGTGGGGGTGGCGATGTCACATTCGTCGGACATTACAGCCACTACGTTTAATTCTTTGGCAGCTTTCAGTACGGTTTCGCGATCGAGGATGTCGGCGTACACTGCATCGTCGGCATATTGGAATGCGGGTGCATCCTTATAGGGGTGAACAACGGCTACGCGGTAGCCTCTTTCTTTCAGTTTCTTAATTAGGGGTACTTGCCATTTGGTGCCAGGCAAGACCATGACGGTGTTACTCATAGTTAGACCAGTTTTTTTATTCGGTTTAGATTGATTTCATCTTCTGGGGTGAGGGTTTGTTTGAAGGTTCCGTCGCCGTTGGCAATGCCCAGAACGGTGTGAGCATCGACATAATTGTCGACAACCACGTCTCCCTGCTCTCCGACGTAACCTCCACTGACAATGGGGATGCCCCCTATGGAGGTCTTTCCCAAACGCGATTTGACCAGTTCGCTGGTTTCCATCAGATTGACTACTATACCGGAGATGCCTGCACGGTCGTCGGAGCGGTAGACCTGAGTGCCGTTTTCGCGTTTTTGGTTGATGAATTCGCGGGTGAAGTTGTTGATGCCTAAATCGTAGATTATTTCAAAACGGATGTTGGACAGTTGGTCAAGATAGGGGCTGTTTTGTTGCAGTTCGCATCCAATAAGGGTGTTGAAGTGTGTCTTGGATAGTTCATCAACAATATGAATGTGGGGTGATGCAATTTCAATGGTTCCTCCGGTGGTGGGGAAACAGGGCGTGGGATACTCTTGGGCAAAGAGATACACATCCATGCCTCGGTTGATCATCTCCATCACCATTTTTGTTGCCAAGGCATTGCGTCCTATCAATAGTCGTTTGTCCTCATAGTTGACTATTCCATTATTCTTTTGCTCGATTTCAAGCATAAAGGCAATGGCTGAGGAAATCCAAGTGGAATAGTCGCTGTAATAGGCTACGGCAATACCGTTATCCTTGGCCAGCTGTGTTGCGGTGAGCCGGATTTTTTCGGAGTTGGCTCTTTTGGCATCGACATCAATCATCACTGTGTCGACAATGCCTACGGCCTGCCCGATGATGTAGGGGAGGTATTGTTCATCGCCAAGAGAGACAAAACCAATGATATTTGAGATGCTTTCGCGTACCGCTGGTATGCAGGGCTCGGTTTCTTCTTGTTTGGTATGTTGAAGTAGGATAAGGACAGAACGTTTATTGGTTATCTTGACCAAACTCTCCATTTCATGGAGCATCTGTTCGTATCTGATTTTTAGGTCTGTCATAACTGATTATGAATTATGGTGAATGGTCAAATAATGATTTTAGTATATCTTATGAGAGTATGCGGGGACAAATTCGAATTTCTTACCCTCTTTCAGGCGTTTTGCAGCAAGGTCGAAGAGTTCTTCGGAGGGGTTGATGACATTGATTTTGCACACCTCAGCCATCAGTATTTCGGGGTCGACACCATATTCTGCCGAGGTCTTTTCCAAAATATCGGTGTAGGAGTCGTGGAAGTTGACCAAACCGACATTGATTTCTCGTTTTGTACTACCTTTAACCAATAGGTTGCCCGCCACTTTGCCTGCCACTTCAGCCAGTTCAAGAGGGTTGCAGTTGTTGGGCATGATGCGGGCTTTCTGGCAGATGGCCACCAATGCTTCAAGTTGGGCATTGCCTGCTCCCCGTCCCAGACCGCGAAGGGTGCCGTCGGCAAAATCGGCTCCGGCCTGCAGGGCGGCAAGGCTATTGGCGTTGGCCATGAGTAGGTTGTTGTGTCCATGGAAACCAACATGGAGGTTGGTGAATTCCTTTACAGCCTTGACATACCCTGCTACCTGGTCGGGCAGCATGCCTCCCGCCGAGTCGACAACATACAGGCAGTCGGCGCCACAGGCTTCAATCTCTTCTGCCACTTTGGCAAGCTGGTATCGGCTGATGGCGTAGGATTTCATTAGATTGCAAAAAACATACAGCCCTTGGGATTTGGCGTAGCGTATGTTTTCGTAGGCAAATTCAGCATTGTTTGAATTGGCACCTATGCGGACGAATTCTCCCCCGTTTTCCTTAAACCATTTCATGTCCTCTTTCTTGCCATAGGCCCCCCAATACCACATGCCAATAATGGAGTTGCCTTTGCATGGCATACAGATGTTCATGAAATCGTTGTCGTTGAGGGCTAAGTCGAACAGTCGGTGTGCTCCCAGTCCAAAGTTGTTGCCGATTTCAATGTATTTGATGCCTGCGGTGGACAGGGAGGAGACTATTGTCCGGAGGATATCGGGGTCCCAGTTGTTATTGTTCACATAGCCACCGTCGCGTATGGTGCAGTCTAAGATGTTCATGTTTTGTATCCGATTGAACGGTTTTTCTTTTTATCCGATTAGAAGTCGATAAAGTTTTTTTCGGGCTTTAATGAGATATTGTATGTTTCGGGCTTTTCCGATTTTCTTATTTTCGTGACTGATTTGTTTATAAAGAATGAGAATTCGTGCTATCCGTATCTTGCTCATTAGTCCTTTCTGTCCATTTGTGTAGTATTGGAAGATAAAACCATTGAAAAGTTTCAGGTGTTGGATAGTGCTTGGCTTTAGTTCAATTTTATGGAAAAGGGATTTTTTAAGTATATGCAGCATCGGGAGATTGGCAAGGGACATGAAATAGTAAGTGAATTTGGGGATGAGGAGTGCATGTTGATAAGGAAGGAGGCCATAAAGCAGTTGCCTCTCATCGCCCTTGTCGGAATTGCTGATGCTGTTGCTATATTGCACCCACACATAGTCTGCACGGTCGGTAAAAATAACGTTGCCGAACTGAAGGTGGTAAAGGGATATTACTGTATCATCGTATAGTTTGCCGTATTTCTCGGCGGGGTTTTCTTCTCGATGGCGCCTTATCATGTATGTCGGGTTGAGACCACATATCTCATTGCGTATAATATTGGATGGGGTGAGAATAGCTTTGTCTATCAGTTTTGGGTGGACAGGCCAGGCATGGCCGCTTTCCAAGGGTGCGCCGTCGTCCACTTGCAAGATACGCTGTTGGCACATAGAGCACGAGGGGTTGGCCACGAGAAGGTCCAGTTGGTGTTGATAGATGTCGTCGCTTTTCAGATAGTCGTCGGCATCGATATTAACGAAGTAGTCTCCTTGTGAGTGTTTGTAAACATTGGCTTTGTTCCATCCACACCGTTCCGAGCGTGTGGCGGGATTGCAAAGGTCCGAGTTGCACTTGACGCCTTTTACTATGCCGGGATACCTCTTTTCGTAGTCCTGAATAAGTTCCCATGTTCCATCGGTTGACCTATCGTCCGAGACTATCACCTCGTAGGGAACAGTGAGTTTTTGCCGCAACACACTGTCAAGACATCTTGGCAGCAGTTCGCGCTGGTTATGAGATATAACCAATATACTCAGTACAGGGGAGGATTCGTTGTTCACAATTGTTTCCAGTTTGATGGCAACACTACTTTCGAGTATTTGTCGTAAGGGGTGCCTCTTTTTATGAAGGTATCGTTTTGAGTAACACTAAATCTGACACAATTTATCACCATATCATATTCAACATAGGGTGTTCCTATCCAGATACTCGAAGTGTATCCCCCGGGTGCGAGGTTCACGTTTTTTATCACGCAATGAATGGTTTTCTTCTCGCCAGACCTCATGGCACCGATTTGGAACTCGTCATCGTTGCTGGCCACGTGTGCCACTTGTTTGCCTGATTCGTCTTTGATGTCAAAACTGGCATCGATAGTCGTGACGTTCTGTTTCGCCTCAATGTCGACTTCTATTTCAAGATTTTCGCCAAGGGAGATGGAACTATTCTGAATTCTGAAATCGATGATGCGGACGGCACCATTGCCTTCTCGGTTAAAGTCGTTTACCGTTTGCATGCTGCCGAGGTAATAGTCGACCACTTCTCTTACATTCCCCGTTTTCTCCACCATTCCGTTTTTCAGCAATATTCCGTGATGGCACAGTTGTTGTATACTGGCCATGTTATGGCTGACGAAAAGCACTGTGCGACCTTCGCCTTTGCTCACATCTTGCATCTTGCCAATAGCTTTGCGTTGAAACTCGGCATCGCCCACGGCCAGCACCTCGTCCACCACAAGGATTTCCGGCTCAAGAAATGCGGCAACGGCAAATCCAAGTCTCACGGTCATTCCGGAGCTATAGCGTTTGACAGGAGTGTCTATGTAGCGTTCACAGCCACTGAAATCAATTATCTCGTCAAGTTTCCGGTTTATTTCGGCCTTGGTCATACCGAGGATAGCCCCGTTGAGGAAAATGTTTTCGCGGCCAGTCATTTCAGGGTGAAAGCCAGTGCCTACCTCGAGGAGCGATCCGATACGTCCGCGGGCGCGTATGCTTCCAGTGGTGGGTCCCGTCACTTTCGAGAGAATCTTCAGCAGTGTGCTTTTTCCAGCTCCGTTTTTTCCTATAATGCCTACAACATCCCCTTGCTCCACCTTGAAGTCAATGTCCTTTAATGCCCACACATATTCGCTGTCGGCTTTCGATGAGCGGTCGTTCACCGACCCGATTTTCAGATAGGGGTCTTCTTTGCCGCGAATGTTGACTGTCCACCAGCGATGGATGTCGTGGCTTAGTGTTTTTGTCGAGACCAAGCCCAACCGGTATTGCTTGGAAACATTGTTAAATTCAATTGCTATTGCCATAAGATATGATTATCGTTCCGCCCGGACAGGATTCTCAAGGAAGTCACGGTAGGCCAAGCGGATGCCTTCTTCTATTTCGGTTCTGTATGTCCACCCCATTGCTTTCGCCTTGCTCACATCGAGCAACTTTCGGGGTGTACCGTTGGGACGGGAAATGTCCCATTTTATCTTTCCCGTGTATCCCACCTCTTGGGCCACAAGTTCTGTCAATTGTTTGATGGTTATTTCTTTGCCAGTGCCAGCGTTGACCGTCTCGTCCCCGCTGTAATTGTTCATCAAAAACAGACAAAGGTCGGCCAAATCGTCAACATAAAGGAATTCGCGCAGTGGAGTCCCGTCACCCCAGCAAGTCACCTCTTCTGCTCCCGCCATCTTTGCTTCGTGAAATCGACGTATCAATGCGGGAAGCACATGGCTGTGTTCTGGATGGTAGTTGTCGCCGGGGCCATAGAGATTTGTAGGCATCACACTAATATAGTCAGTGCCGTACTGGCGATTAAGGTATTGGCAGTATTTCAGTCCGGAAATCTTTGCCAAGGCGTAGGCCTCGTTGGTGGGTTCCAGCGACGAGGTGAGGAGGCAGTCTTCGCGCATGGGCTGGGGAGCAAGCCTCGGGTAAATACAACTCGACCCTAAAAAAAGGAGTTTCTTGCATCCATTCTGCCAGGCGGCATGGATTACGTTCATCTCAAGCATCATGTTCTGATACATGAAATCGGCCGGAGCCTTTTGGTTGGCCACAATCCCTCCCACCTTTGCTGCGGCAAGGAAAACATATTCTGGACGTTCCTTGGCAAAAAAGTCTTCAACCGCCTCTTGCCGGCATAAATCTAACTGCGAATGAGAACGTAGCAGCAGATTGTGGTAGCCGTCCTTCTGCAGCCGTCGCACTATCGCTGACCCGACCATTCCGCAATGCCCTGCAACGTATATTTTCGACTCCTTGTTCATTTCACAATACCTTTCTCCAGATACTCGGCCAGATTGCAACGCACACGTGCGGCGGCATGGTCTGATGCTACTTTGGCCATATCGTTTTCCACCATCAGTTTCACAAGCTTGTCAAAAGGTGTCTTTCCGGGGTTCCATCCTAATTGTCGTTTAGCCTTGGCGGGATCGCCCAGCAGGTTGACCACATCCGTCGGACGGTAAAAGTCAGGACTTACTTCCACCAGTGTCTTGCCAACCAGACCCGTGCTGTCGGGCTGCGAACCGTCCACGGCGGTGCATATTCCTTTCTCATCAGCTCCTTCGCCTTCCCATCGCAACTCAATGCCCGCATAGTGGAAAGCAAGCTGGCAAAATTCTCTTACCGAGTGCTGCTCCCCAGTGGCGATGACAAAGTCATCTGGCCTCTCGTGTTGCAGTATCAGCCACATACATTCCACATAGTCTCGGGCATAGCCCCAATCTCGCAGCGACGACAGATTGCCCAGATACAGTTTCTCCTGCCTCCCTTGGCGTATGCGGGCAGCGGCCAGAGTTATCTTTCTTGTCACGAAAGTCTCGCCGCGCCGCTCGCTTTCATGGTTGAAAAGGATACCGTTGCAGCAGAACATTCCGTATGCCTCACGATACTCTTTCACTATCCAGTAGCCATAGAGTTTGGCTACTGCATACGGGCTATAGGGGTGGAAAGGAGTCTCTTCGTTCTGTGGTACTTGTTCCACGCGTCCATAAAGTTCCGATGTACTGGCCTGGTAGATTCTGCATCTCTTTTCCAGCCCGCACTGTCTCACGGCTTCCAAAATCCTCAACACCCCGGTGGCATCCACGTTGGCGGTATACTCAGGTGCGTCGAAACTCACCTGCACATGGCTTTGGGCTGCCAGATTGTAAATCTCGTCGGGCTGCACAGCCATCACAGTCTGGATTACGCTCAGCGTATCACTCATATCACCGTAGTGCAGATGGAAATGAACATGTCCCTCCAAATGGGCTATGCGTTCACGAAAGTCTACCGACGACCTGCGTATTACCCCATGCACATCGTATCCCTTTTCCAAGAGAAACTCTGCCAGGAAACTGCCATCCTGTCCGGTGATGCCTGTTATCAATGCTTTCTTCATCTCTCTACACAGTGTCCATGAAACTCTTCTGAGTCTTGTTGAATACCACTATACTGACGGCAAGCAGGACAACCATAAACACAAAGCTGTATCCCAGCCAGGACCATCCCACAAACTCACCGGCACCCAGAGCTCCGTATTTGAAGGTCTCCAACACGGGGGTGACAGGGTTGAGTCGCATTATGGTGTATAAATCCATTCCAAGAGCCATCTTGCCTTTGGCGAGGCTAAGCGGATAGACAATGGGGGTAGCGTACATCCACAGCGATATTACGAAAGAGAAGAGTATCTGCAAGTCGCGGTATTTCGTTGTCAAACTCGAAATCAGCACTCCAAAACCCAATGCCAGGCCGGCCATCATTATCACCAGAAGCGGAAACAGCAGGATATACCATGTCAAGTGCGCTGTGCATCCCCCGATGGCGTAAATGACATAGACGATGATAAACAAGCCCATCTGGATACCGAAACGCAGCAGATTGGAGGTTACGTTGGAAAGAGGGGTAATCAATCTGGGGAAATACACTTTGCCAAAAAGACCGCTATTGCTGACAAAGGTGTTTGATGTTTTCAATAAACAATCGGAAAAATAGTGCCACATGCACGTACCCGCCAGATAGAACAGTGGTTGCGGTATCCCGTCGGTGGCGATGCCGGCGATGCCGCCAAACACCACCATATACATCAACACCGTCAGTACAGGCTGTATCACAAACCACAACGGTCCAAGTACCGTCTGCTTGTATTGGGTGATGATATTGCGTTTTACAAACAGGGTGAAAAGGTCGCGATACCTCCACAACTCCTTGAAATCGACAGCCAACAATTTATCTTTAGGCTTGATTACTGTTGTCCATTCCTGTGATTCACTCATATAGTGTATTTTGGTTTTTCATTTTTTGTCTTTCAATCCGTTGTTAGTGGGAATGTTTATGGTGGAAAAAGATGTTCCCCACAATCCCCCAAAAATATTTCCAATCCGTTCTGATGGGATGTTTCAGATAGGCCTCGATATAGCGGCGCTCCGACTCTTGTATGCCGTCAAGGGTCTCGGGTTGCTCCTTTTCGTAATAGAGCGGTGGCAGCAAACCCGGCTTGGTTTTGATGCGTAGTTCTTGCATCTCGGGGCTGTAAAGTCCGAAAAACTGTTGCGAAAGCGGTCTCACACCAACCAGTTTCATCTCCCCTTTCAGCATGTTAATCACCATCGGTAGCTCGTCGAGCCATGTTTTGCGGAGCAATGCCCCTATGGTGTTCACTCTATAGTCGTGGTAAAACTTGCCGGTCTTGTCCAGACGGCGGTGTTGGTAAACATATTCCTGCAAATACTCGCTGTACGAGTACATGGTACGGAACTTGTAAACCGTTATCAGCTTTCCGTTCTTGCCCACCCGTTTCAGTTTGGCGATGGGCGATGAACTGGGCACCCCCTCGGTGATAGGTTCTTTCACCTTGCGGGCAAGCACACGAAACTCACCATGTGTCGTACTCTCGTATATCACCTCGAAACCTGCATGATACAGCCTTCCCAGTATCTCCACGCGGTGGAAGGTGCGGTTGCGACCCTTGGTGACGGCAAAATAGATGTTCTTCAGTACCTTGATTTTGGGGAACACTCTGTGCCACAAATAATGCAAGCCATAGTACAGTCTGTTTATGCCGCGTGGGTAGCGGCTGTAAATGACAGCCTTCTTCACCGACGATGTGCGGCAATTGCACATCAGGTAGCCCCCGTCGGTAAGATGTCGGTTGGCGTTGGCAAGGAATACATCCAGCTCGTAAATCGTGTGCAGCGGGCGTTGCACGAATATAGCGTGATAAGGCTCGCCATTCTCGCGGTCTGGTATCGGGTCTCCGCCGTTGTTGCGGATGCCCCAAAGCAGCGACGTGGGGGCAAACTCGTCGCGATGGTCCAGAAACCATCGGTACACTTGCTTGATTGGCAAAGTCTCCACCTCCTTGAACACCTTTCGGACATCGTCATCCTCAATGGTGTCGGGGTCAAGTTTGTCACACCCTTCGCTCCCCACCTCCTTAAAATTCTTTCTGGGGTAGTAGTATTTCTCTTTCAAAGGGTCGAGAGGAAATAAGGGCTTTCTCATCTCTTGTGTTATATTCTGTTGGTTTTCGCTGCCATCCTGTCGAGTCAATGCAGCGGAGCTAATGCGTATGTCTCAGGTGTTGTCACAGGCTGAATTATTGCTGTGTTCTTTTGCGACAGGCTCCAGAAAACGGGGATGGATATAGGTAGTTGCCAGTGCCGCCACTCCACGCACGGTGATTACAAGCCTTCTGTCCTTTTTTATCCTTACCACATGGCCCTCGGCACCTTTCAACGGCCCTTCTGTAACCCGTACCCTGTCGCCGCGGTGATACTCCGGTCGGTCGTCGCCGAGGTATGTCAGACCTTGTTTCCCCGATGTGCAGACAAATACAAAAACTTCCATCTCATGGTCGGGTATGGCCGACGGCTTATGCGTCAACGGGTTGCGGTATACCCACATCTGGCTGAAATGCTCCTGTTCGAAATGTGCCAGGTACTCTTCCGTGGCTTTGAAAAACACCAGCGACCGTATCACCTCCGGGATGAAGAGTTCTGCTCCGTCAGCCATCAGGTGCTCACGTATGGGCTGTACCCGGTTGTACTGCACTTTTGCCGCATACCATCGTTGTTCTGCCATTCTGTTGTTCTTTTGTATGCCTTCTGTAGGGACAATTCTCCCTCTACTTCATGCATGGGCGTGAAGTCCCTGGAAGATTGGGGGCTATATCCTTCCCTTTCAACGCCTGTCCCTGTCCAAGGACTTCCGGCGTAATCCACCTGCTTTCTGTCTATTACACCAATAATAGACAATTTATCTATTCTGCAAAAATACAACTTTTTTTTTAATTGTTAATATTATTATGTTTTTTTATTCTCCCATACCGTTATCACACCGATAGGACCCCTTTTGGTGCAGATGATGAAGCATCTCTCCAGAGTGTCTCTTTGTTGCACAGGGCAATACCCTGTTGCAACAAGGAAATCCTTGCGCAAATCAACTTCTCTTGCAGTAAAACCATCTGCAAAAGGTACTGTTTTCGAAAAAAAAATTTTCCTGATTTGCCGTATGTTTTTACCGGCCTTTGCGTAGTTTCTTCACAATCCGGTATTGGTCTCTTATCCAACGGGCAAAAAGGAACCGCAACGGTTTATTCTCGTAGAACGCCTTGTCCATCATTCTGTTAAAGGCACTCTTGTGCGTGCCGCTCAGTTCTATCCGACAGTTCTGAGCACATTCCCGCACCTCCGGAAGCCCCAACACACGCTTTACTTGCCGATACGACTTCACCAAACCCATATTGGCCTGGGAATAATAGTCAAATATCATCACACTGCCACTCACCGCAATCAGCAAAAGCTGTCGGAAATCAACCAGCAGGTCTTCCCGGTCCTTTATCCATTCGCGGTACAGTTCTATTCGGCTGTTGTACAGAATAATTGAATTTTCATAGCCCCTTTCCCTGTATCGGGTGGTGGTATTTCCTTTGGGATAAATCACATAGTGATAGTATTTCTTCGAAAGCGAACGGCATCGGGAGATGTGCCTGAATAATTTGAGGTTGAATAATTCGTCCTCGTGCATCTCTATATTCTCAAAATGCACACCGGCAGCATACAAATCTCTCACAAATTCATACCGATAAAACTTTGACCACAAATAGCCGCACCCATAAGCCGACTTCACCAGCTCATTGCAATAGAACTGCTTGAACTCTTCATTGGTCCCCATCCTCTTGTCGGGTAGGCTCACTCCGTCGCATACCCCTGTAACCTTTTGCTCGACGTAAAAGCCAAAAAGAACCACGTCGTTATCCCCGTCCTCTATAGCCGCCACATTGTCGGCCAGTGTGTCAGGCTCAATATAATCGTCTATGTCAAAGAAATACAGATATTTTCCACGGGCATTCTCAATCAACGAATTCCTCACCGGACCCAATCCCCTATGGGGGAAATGTAACACCCTGATGCGGGAATCGGTCTCGGCAATCCGCTGGCACATTGCCAGTGTATTGTCTGTCGAACCGTCGTCGATAACAACCACCTCGAAATCTGTATAGGTCTGTGCCAGAATTGAGTCGAAACCTTTCGGCAAAAATCTC
Organism: Bacteroidales bacterium; assembly: GCA_017530105.1. Classification (GTDB taxonomy): domain Bacteria; phylum Bacteroidota; class Bacteroidia; order Bacteroidales; family P3; genus Colimorpha. The sequence continues at coordinate 9,494 of JAFXMW010000040.1, read as the reverse complement.
TCAACGTTATACACCGCTACAGCAATGGTTACCATAGGTCTGTTTTCCATGTCAACTCCTTTGTTTATTGTCAGTTATTAAATTGATAGCCGCTTTTTCTTACCCCTGCCACAAAACCTCTCACGGTAGTCTCCATCCAATTGAACGCGATGGCTTTATTCCTGCTTCTCAAATAGGGGAATATGAGAATAAACACTTTGTCCAATCCCGTGATTACCGAATATTAGCATCTGGCACCCAGTCTGATAAACGGATAATCCTCTCGTTCTACCCAACTACAAAGTTACGTTTTTTTTCAATTCTACCTACATTTTATGCAAAGAAACTTGCAAGACAGAGCCAAACGCACAGCTCAACACCTTGTCGTTTCACCCGGTAAATCACCTATGTCAATAGCCCCAAGGTCGCCAGTCTCAACAAAGCCCTCTCGTCCCCAGTTGTTTCTTTCTCGTAATGCAGTGTATAATAGGAATATATGATGCATCAAGGTATCTTTTTCCGCTAAAGAGAATCTTTTTTTGTTGAATGAGACTTCGCTCGTTATCCGTTACTTCAGCGTTAGTTCTCCCATATTTCTCCCATCCCGTATGGGAGAAATATGGGAGAAATATGGGAGAACTGATGGATAACGAGCGAAGGTGGTTTTTCCCGGCAGGGGTGAAGAAAAACACATAGCCCGCCGCTGCACCGATGCAGCAACGGGCTATGTGATAGTTTAATATGATTGTTTTTATTGGAGTCCGAGGGCTTTCAAGCCTTGGTTGTAGCGGATGTCGCGGGGGATGTTGTTGGTGCTGATGGTGTTGAGGTCGGCCTGCAGGTCAGGACGGATTTTACCGTTCTCGGCCGAGTAGGTCTTGGCAAACGATACATCACCTTCGCCTTCCACTTTCAGGATGAGGGCGGCCCAGCTCTTCATGGCCTCTTCGGCTTTCTCAACATTGATGACGTATTTGCCATCTTGGTTGCGGGTGAAAGCGCCGTTGTCCTGCAGGTAGTTGAAGCACATCATGTTGGCAATGCCGTGAGCCTCGGTGGCACCGAAACGCACACTGCGCAGGATGCCGGCAATGAAGGTGACGAAGGCGTCCTCTTTGGTGCAGTTGGTGATTTCGCCCATTTCGATGAGGCGGGTGGTGAGGAAGAGGCCGCAGATGTCGGCTTTGGCTTCTTCCCATGCGCTATACTGGCTGCCGAGGGCTTCGCGCAGGCTCTTGCCGTCGGTGACGGTCTCTTTGATGCCTAAACCGTGGGCCACTTCGTGGAAGCAGACGTTGCTGAAGAAGGCGTTGAAGTTGACGTTGTCGAGCTGGTCATCGCTGATGAGCAGGTTGGCGATGGGTTTGAGGATGGTTTCGAATTTGGCCTGCATGGCGTTCTTGAGCTGCAGACGGCGGGCACCCATGGTTTTGTGGATGCGCTCGTCGTTGGGCAGGTTGATGGCGATGGTCTTGGAGCCCGCGTTGCAGTCGCCTGCGTAGTAGATGACGTCGTAGACGTTAAGGTCGCTGGCGGCACCCTGCATGGCGGGTTTGTATTTCGGGTCGCAGGGCAGGTCGCTCTGCAACTGGGGCAGCATGGTGACGAATTTGGCGAGGTCGTTGCTCCATTTCTCGTCTTTCACGAGGATGAATGACTCGTAGGAGGTCTTGTTGCCGTAGAGGGCGTCATCGTAGTTCTCGATAGGACCGACCACGAAGTCGAGTTTGCTCTCTTTCATGTTCATCCAAGCCACATCGCTGGCATAGTAGTCGTCGGTCATGAGGGCTTTGCGGCGCTCGGTGAGGTAGTTTTTCAGGCCGGGATCCTCAGCCAAGTCGATGGCCAAGCCCATAAGGCTGTCCACTTTTGCAAGGCGGTCGGCATATTCCACATGGTAAGGCACCACTTTGAGGGCACCGTTCTCGTCGCGGCGGATGACGGTGTACTGGCTGCTCTTGGCGGGGTCGGCAAGTGCTTCGTATTCTTCGGCAGTCATGTCAATGGGGTAGAAGTTGCAGCCAGCGGGACGCTCGCCGTAGCCGGGGATGAAAGGACGCTCCTCACCCAGACGGTCCCAAGCACCGTATTGGATCATGGCGAATTTCTTGACGTCAGGGTCGGTGATGGTGTCGAGGTTGGCGCGGTTTTCAGGGCCGAAATACTGGTCCCAGTAAAGGTCATCCATGATGTCCGCAATCTGGATGAAGATGGGGAGGAGTTGCTTTTCCTTTTCGGAAAGAACGCTCAAATCGGTGGTCAAAGTGAATTCGGCATACTCGTCAACTTTCTGCTGAATTTCCGATTTTTCTTCGGTTTTGTTGCTCTTGCAACCCACGGTAGCAAGCATTGCAATGGTCATAATTGATAATGCTAATTTTTTCATTTTTAGTAGTTTTATCGTTATTTCTGTGTTAATCAACAAATGCAAAAATACATTTTTTTTTGCTAATTGCGAAAAAAGTAGTACTTTTGCACCCGATTTCAGAGATGAAAAGAGTGTGTAAAATCTCATTTTTCACTCCTCGGTTGTCACAATGGAAAGGTGCTCGAGTGGTTGAAGAGGCCCGCCTGGAAAGCGAGTAAGCGTTAAAAGCGCTTCAGGGGTTCGAATCCCCTCCTTTCCGCTGAATTGAAAAGGGAGTCGTTGTTGTGTGGCTCCCTTTTATTGTTTGGTTGTGTGGGGGTTGCAGTTGTGTGTCAGTATGTTAGGATTTGTTGGAAATGGGATTTTGGATAGAGAACGCGGTTTTTTGTGCTTATTATCATAAGCACTCATAAGCACTCATAAGCACAAAATGTAATACCGTGGTACTACAAAATGTAATACCATTCGTGATTAGATACAATAGATTTTATAGACTCAATAGACTTTTTATTATGGCTACCGGGACAGCATTGATGAAATTAATCTTTGACCGCAAGAAGAAGGCTTCTTCTACAAAGGAGGGGACAATCGAGCTGCGCATCACCTACAAGCGCATCCAACGCTTTGCGGTGACGGGCATACGTGTGCTGCCTAAGCATTGGCGCGACGGACGCATCGTGAACCGTCTGGACGCTCTGGAGCTGCAGAACGCTCTCGACATGTACGTCCTCAACGCCCGAAAGACTGTCAACGACCTCATGGAGCGCGGACGGTTGGATATGGACACTATCGTCGCGGACATCAACCACGCGTCGGAACGGCAGATTACGGCGAACGTGCCGCACGAAAAAAAGCTGATGGACTATTTCACCGAGCGGGCGGCAATACGCAAGTACGGACGTTCGGAGGACAGCCAGGAGCGGTACGACCGTTTCCTGCGGTGGTTCGACCAATGGGGCGGGATGCTCACCTTTGCAGATATTACCGAGGCGAACATCATGCGGATGGATGAGGCCTTGACCCGTCAGGGTATGAAGGACTGCAGCAAGTGGGGGAACTACCACCGTTTCCTCAATTCGTTCATCATCGACGCTATCGACGAGGGTATCATGCAGCGCAACCCTTACAAGCATATACATATTAATAAGGATAAATCCGGCGGCGACGCACTGGAGAAGTACCTCACGGCGGGGGAGTTTGCAAGGCTTGCAGCCATGGACCCGCCCATCGACTACCTGCGGCACGCGCGTGATCTGTTCATTTTTCAGACTTATACCTGTCTGTCGTATGTTGATATGGCCGCTTTCGACCCGGCGAGGATTCGGGAGGTGAAGGGGAGGCCTATGTATGTGGGCAGGCGCGGCAAGACGCGGCAGGAGTTCACTTTTCTGCTGCTGCCCCAAGCGCAGGAGATTCTCGAGCGGTACGGCGGGAAGTTGCCGATGATGTCGAACCAGAAGTACAACCAGTATTTGAAGATGCTGGCGACGATGGCGGGTATCAACAAGCCGGTGTCGTCGCACTGGGCACGACACACGGGGGCTACACTGCTGCTGAACAGCGGGGTGGAGATGGAGGTGGTGAGTAAGGTGTTGGGGCATTCGTCCACGAAGATGACGCGGCAGATTTATGCCAAGCTGCTGGACGAGACGATTGCGGAGGAAATGGAGAAGATGATATAGATAGGATAGAGAAAGCGGGTGGCCGAGAACGGCTACCCGCTTGTTGTTTTTGGCGAATAGGCGTATAAAAATTGCTCACCTTATCGGTAAGGCGAGCAAAAATGTTTACTAAAGTAGTAAAAGTAGTAAAAGAAATGGGGTTAGTCGGTGTCGTTGGGGATGGTTTCGCCACGGGAGAGGCGGGCGAGACGGTCGGTGTAGGTTTTGTTGACCTCCTTGACGTTCATGTCGGCTGAGACGGACTGCATCTTTGGGGTGTGGTACTGCAGCATGTCCATTTGCAGCTTGGCACGCATGGCGGGTTCCATTTCGCGCATGTCGAGGTCGAATTGGGTGTTGCCTTCATCATCGACGGGGACGGTGAAGTAGGCTTCGCTCTTCTGGTGCAGGACGGCTTTCAGCGGCTGGTCCTCTTTGTTTGGGGTGCCTTTCTGTCGGCCACCGAGGCGACCGCGGCCGTCGCCGGATTTCCTTCCTTTTGGCATATTCACAACTTATAATTGAGTTGCAAAGGTACGGTTGTATTTTTGCACTATGATTATATCTTGTGAATAGATATTATAGATTGAATAGATATTATAGATAAAATATTAAATAACAATAAAATATGAATGGTTCGATTATTGGCGGGGCGTTGGGGCTGGCATCGTCGCTGTATGGTGGCTGGAAGGCTTCGCAGGCAATGAAAGGGGTGAAGAAAAACCTTGAACAGAGGCAGCGTGATAACCAAAACTGGTACGACCGCAGGTACAACGAGGACACTACTCAGCGTGCCGACGCGCAGCGTGTGCTGACCGAGACGGCTCGACGCATCCGTGAGCGCAACCGTGCGGCGCAGGGTGCGCAGGCTGTGGCCGGAGGCACGGAGGAGAGCGTGGCGGCGACGAAAGCGGCCAATGCGGAGGCGATGGCGGAGGCTGCAAGCCGTATAGCGGCGGCAGGCGAGAACCGCAAGGACGAGATAGAGCAGCAGTACCAGCAGACCCGTGCGGGGCTTGACAACCAGCTGAACAACCTGGAGGCTCAGCGTGCCGCTGCACTGACTAAGGCGGCGCAAGGAGCGGCGAGTGCCGCGGCGACGATGGGCAGCGGGATAGACGAGGCTATCGGGCTTGGCAAGAGCGTTGCGGGAGTGCCAGGGGTGCAGGGGGCACCGGCGGTGCCTAACCTTGGGACGGGCAAAGACCTGTATGAAGAGGGTTGGAAGAAGTATTGGTAGAAGAGGGTGATAGAGACAATAGATTGGATAGAACCTATAGAATATTATGGCTGACGATAAGAAAAAAAAGAAGCTGACGGACGGGGAAGTCACACGGAAGATGCAGGACATGCTGCACGGCGGCGAGCCCCGTCAGTTTGGCCAGCCTGTGGCCGAAGGCTTTCATGCTGGCGAGGTGGAGAATCGGAGTGATCAAGATGGTCAGAGTGTTCCGAGTGATGAATCCACCACCCCACAGAGATATGATGTGGACTGGCTGCTGGGCCAGTACGATGCCATGCGGCGCGACGACGAGGCCGAGGCACGGCGACAGAAGAGCCGCGACATGGTGAACGGCATAGCGGACATGGCGCGAGCCATCGGCGACCTGTACCACACGGACCGGTACGCCCCGAGCCAGGAGGTGGACAAGAGCCTGATGAGCGAGGTGTCGCGGAAACGTTACGAAAAGGCCAAGGCTGAGCGCGACAAGAGGCGTGCGGAGTACCTTAACTATGTGCAGAACGTCTCGAAGCAGCGGAACGCAGAAGAGGGGTACAGGCTGAAGAACGAGCAGCTGGCGTTGCGGGAGAAGGAACTTGCCTTGAAAACCGACAAGCTGAATATAGCAAAGGATGAACAGGAGTGGAAGCACGGCATAGAGGAGGCGAAGCTGGAACTCAAACGGCAAGAGGCCGAGATACGTCAGGCTTATTACGACCAGAAGATTACCCTCGAGCAGCAGCGCGTGGCGTTGCAGCGGTTGAGCAAGATACGCCACCAGCTGGACGAGTACGAAGAAAACTATGAATACGACCCCGTGAGTGGCAAGGTGGTGAAGAAGTGGCGTACGGTGCGTAGTACCGATGGTGATAGTGGCACGACCACCACAACGAGCGACGGCACTACACAAGCGACAACACCCAAAGCAGCCACAGCAGGGCAGAAAAGCGGTAACAGTACTTATAGTGGCAATTTAAAAAATACAAGAAACTTAAATCTGTAAAATATGCCTACTCCCGACAAAGTAGAAGAATTATACAACGCACTGAAAGCGGATGGTGCAGTGCAGAACAGCCTTGATTACTTCCGTGGATACATGAGCAGCGCAAGCAACCGAAAGCAACTTTACGAAGCGCTGAAAGCGGACGGAGCAGTGACGAGCGGAACGTTTGAAGAGTTCGACCAAAAATTAGGTTACCCATACAACACCCACGACATGAACGAGGCGAATGGCGTGGACGAGGCGAGCAACAGGGCGCAGCAGCAGGCGCAGCGGCAAGCACAACGCAAGACCCGCTACGATGTGGCACAAGAGCAGTATGAGCAGGGCAGACAGCAGACCAACGCAACGCCCATATCGCAGACAGCAATGGGCAGCGTGGGCGGGTACGGCATATCGCCTATGGGTATGCCTGTACGCAACACACAAGGCTATCCGCAAGCCAACCCGCAGCCCCAAGCACCCGCCAAGCCGATGGCACCGGCCCCGAGAGCCGGGCAGTGGAGCGGCGCACCGATGCAGCAGACACCCTTTGCACCCACCGAGGAGGAGGGCAACAAGTCATATATGCCGTTGGAGCAAGGGGAGGACACCAAAGCAAGGTACGATGCACAGCGTAATGCCGTGGGCGGTCAAGGCGGGCAGGTGGAGACTATGCGCAGCGACATTGACAGCCGACTGCAAGAGGCCTACCAACGCGACCTTGACAACTACGGCAGCGAGTTGGATAAGGGCGGTTTTTGGGCAAGGATGGGACGTTCAATGCAAGCAGCCGAGAGCGGCAACCCCGCAGCCAACGCTGTACCCTCACAACTCAGCGATGACACACGCGACTATCAAGCAGCCAAACACGCATTGGACAACTCACAGAAGATAATAGACGAGGCCAACGCTGCAAGTCGCAACGGCAATTTCTTCGCTGGAGCTGGCCGTGGTATGCGTGACAAGTTTTTCGATGTCAGCACATGGGATTTCGGCATTACAGACGTTACAGACCAGGCCGCTATCCTGCGGGCGTTGGAAGCATACGACAAGGGCGAGCAGCTGACCGAGAGCCAGCGGGCATTGCTTGACGCGAAAGCCGTTGAACTTGCCACCACAGCCTATTTCGGCAGCGAGTTGGGCAGAGGGTACAAGGCAGGACAGGTGACAGCCGAGGCAATACCTTTCATGATAGATATGGCTATCAACCCCGCAGCGGGCATTGGTAAGGGTGCAAGCAAGGCAATGGTACGATATGCCCTCAAGAAGTTCGGCAAGGAAGCCATCCAGAAGGGCGGCAAACGTTACGTGGCCAAGCAGGCTATGAAGTATGGCACACGCATTGCTTTAGACCCTGTAGGTGCAGGAGGTATGGCGGTAACCACGGGAGCCGCACGGACAGCCGCAGACGCAATGCAGCGCATGGCGGGCAACTTGCATTATGGAACAGACGAGCAGGGCAATATCACCTTTGACGGCCACACGGACGCTGAGAGCGTGATGAAATCCTTTGGCAAGGCGTTTGCATCTACCACCATCGAAAACTACTCCGAAATGCTGGGTAACTACTTCGGCCCCGCATTGGGATTGTTGGGCAAGGGTGCGAGCAAGGTGGGCAAAGGCATAGCCCGTACAAAGGCGGGTGCAGCCGTCGGCAGAGGTAAGGACAAGATAGGCGGTGCGATTGAAAACGCCTACAACTCCACATTCTCAAAGAAGATAGGCCTGCAAGCCGTCGGCGACTTCATCAGTAAAGTACCCGCTGGCAAGGTGGCAGGATTCCTCAGCGAGTTGGAAAAGCGGGCGCAGTGGCACGGAGTGATGGGCGAGTACACGGAAGAGATAGCCGGTGGGTTGCTCAACGCTCTTGTTGTGGGCGACCAGACACTTGACAAAGACCCCGACACAGGCCTGTTCAACTGGGACAACAACGTTGATACGTTTCTGGGTGTGGCACTCATGGGCGGTTTCTTTGCTGGTGCAAAGACAGTAGGCTATGGCGTGGAGAGAGCGCACAACGCACGGCAGTACAACAAGGCCAACCGCATGGGTGCATCGGCATTCGGTGACAGGTGGGAAGCCGTGCAAGCAGCCATCGAAACCGACCCCAAAGCGGCTATCCTTTCAGTGTTGGCAGACTCCGATGATTCAGCAGAGCAGCATGAGGCGGCATTGAGATATGCAGCAGCCGTTATCGCACGGCAGGGCATGGAGCAGGGAAAGGCGAAACGCGATGCAGAGGGTGTACAGACCCCGCAGGAGGCAGCAGCCGAGCAGTCGTATAATGCGGGCTATGAGGATGCGAAAACGGACGAGTTGCGGAACAATATCAATCAGGCCTATAACGACGCACGGCAAAAACTTGTCGGGCTGATTGGCGAGGACAATGTGGGAGTGATTGACGAAGACCCGCTGGGGATGCAGCGTCTCTATGACAACGACCCCAACGTGAGCGATGAAGTGACTTGGGCGGTTGCAGCGTATGTCAGTGCAAAGTCGGCCATGGATGGCGTGAACCAACGTATTGTCGATGATGCGGAGGACAGAGCGGAGGAGAAGCGTGAGGCTTACAAGCCTATGACGCGGGAGGACGGGACCGTCCATCCTGTGACGCTGAACGTGGAGGGTGCCGACGGCCAGCCCAAGACGGTGTATCTGCTCGACGGCAGCGACGTGGTGCTGAACCCCGACGGGAGCATCGACCGCGAGAAGAGCATCCCGACACTTGCGGCTTACGACCCCGAACAGGGCAAGAACATTATCATTGACGACCCCTACGGCGAAAGGGGCATCCAGAGCGTGGGCGAGGTGACTACCCCGGAGGCTTTGGAGGAGCAGAGTCGGAGTAATCAGAGTGGTCAGAGTGGTCAGAACGGTCGGATTGAGGGTGCGCCGGAGGATTATACGCCCGGAATGGTGATGGGCGTTGTGGACAATGCCGGGCAGGAGCATGTGGCCGAGATTGTGGGACGTGTGCGGTACGAGAAAGGGAAGTTTGTCCCCGACGAGAACGGCATGTTCGTGGAGTACACTGTGGACGGCCAGACGAAGATTGAGGTACCCGGCAAGCTGAACGACAGGGTGCGGTGGCATGGGACCGCAGAGCAGCCACAGCAGCCACAGCAGCCGAACACGGCTACCGAGGGACAAGCACCCACGGCACAGGCTGAAACGCCCACAGAGGGCGGGAATGCAGCCGCAACGCAGCCGCAAAGCGGAGGAATGCCGATGAAGAAGGACGGGAATCCGGACTTCATGGCTACGACCCCGCAGCAAGGGTAC
>JAFXMW010000039.1 GCA_017530105.1 Bacteroidales bacterium | reverse complement strand
TGTCAAAAACATCATCATCCCTTCGGAAGAACGCCATATTACACTTTATCCGATGGATTTCGAGGAGTTCCTCTGGGCTGTCGGCAACGAGACGATGATGGATGCCATCCGCATGAATTATGGGCGAAAGCACCCTATGGGTCCACTCCACCGCAAGGCTATGGAGTTGCTACGCCAGTATATGATTGTGGGTGGGATGCCGCAGGCCGTACTGGCTTTTGTGGAAACCAAGTCGTTTGAGCGTACCGACCGGATGAAGCGCGACATTCTGGCGCTCTACAAAGCCGACATCGCCAAATATGCCACGGGGCAAGAGACCCACGTGTCAGGAATCTTCGACCAGATACCCTCGCAACTGCAACGCCACGAGAGACACTTCAAACTGTCGTCAGTATCCAAGGGCGGGAGGATGCGGGATTTCCAAAACTCCTTTTTCTGGCTGAGCAAGGCAATGACGGTGAATATTGCCTACAATACCACTGAGCCCAATGTAGGGCTGGGCATGAACGTGGAGCGGTCGTCACTGAAATGTTATTTGGCCGACACTGGGCTGTTACTATCTATGGCATTCGACGAAAATACCATAGTGTCGGAAGAGCTATACCGCAAACTGTTGCTCGACAAGCTGGAGGTCAATGCAGGTATGCTCTTGGAGAATCTTGTCGCCCAAATGCTGCGTGCCGCAGGGCACAAGCTCTATTTCTACAGCAACAACTCGCGCGAGGAGGCCTCCGACCGTATGGAGGTGGACTTCCTGATAAGCAAGTCGGCAATCACCTCGCGACACAATATTTCTCCCATAGAAGTCAAGTCGGGCCGACGTTATGCCATCACCTCGTTGAACAAGATGATGGACAAATACTCCAACTACTTATCTACCTCCTATGTGATTCACACCGCCGACTATGCGGAAAAGGATGCCATCACCTATCTGCCTGTCTATATGGTGCCACTTTTGTAACACTATGAATTTTAAAATTGAAAAGATATGAAACGTTTGTTCTTTTTCTCAATCCTCCTCGCCACCTCCCTCCCCGCCTTCTCCCAAGGCTTCAAGTGGGTACGTACCCACACGGGAGCAGAGCTTACCTACTGAGTGACAACAAACTAAATGTTTTAGACTGGCTAATCAGCTCAACCCCATCTTAAACTCACACCCTCCGCCAGATGAAACAATCCGACACCTTCTGCCAGTAAAATCAATATTTTTATGTAAATTTGCAGCACAAAAGCAGACCCTTCATTTGAACACATGAAACAGAGTAACATACTGATAGCCTTGGCAGTGCTAACTTTGGCAGCCTGCCGGATGCCCGACAACAGCGACAAACAGATATTCCGCTACAACGAGTCGGCGGGCATTACCACCCTCGACCCTGCATTTGCAAAGAACCAGGCCATCATCTGGGGCTGCTCACAGCTGTTCAACGGGCTGGTGCGCCTCGACGAGCAATTGCAGCCTCAGCCATGCATCGCCCACAGCTGGACTATCAGTCCCGACGGCAAGACCTACACATTTACCTTGCGGCGCGACGTTTTCTTCCACAAAAGCCCCCTTTTCCACACCCCAGACTCCACACGCGCCGTGGTGGCATCTGATTTCCTCTACAGTTTCAACCGGGTGCTAAGCCCCGAAACAGCCTCTTCGGGGCGATGGATTTTCGACGATGTAGACAAATTCCTTGCACCCAACGACACGACATTCATTGTACAGCTCAAACAACCTTTCAGCCCATTTCTCAGCCTTCTTGGCATGGTGTATTGCAGTGTTGTCCCTCACGAAGTGGTGGAACACTACGGAGCCGACTTCCGACAGCATCCCTGTGGCACGGGTCCCTTCTTCATGCAGTTGTGGAAAGAGAATGTCAAACTCGTCATGCGGCGCAACGACCATTATTTCGAAAAAGACAGTCTTGGGCGTTCCCTACCCTACCTCGATGCCGTTGCCGTGACCTTTGTTGTAGACAAACAAACCAACTTTCTTGAGTTTGTGAAAGGCAATCTCGACTTCCTCAACTCTCTCGATGCCTCATACAAGGACGAACTGTTGACACGCACCGGACAACTACGTGACAAATATGCCGACCGCATCGACATGGTGTGCACCCCATTCCTGAACACCGAATATCTTGGGTTCCGCATGGAAGAAGCCACAAATCCCTTGAACGACCGCCGTATCCGTCAGGCTATCAACTATGGTTTTGACCGCGAGAAGATGATGCGCTACCTGCGCAACGGCATCGGTGCCCCAGGCTGCGGTGGGATGGTCCCTCCAGGTCTTCCGGGATTTGACCGCCCAAGCGACTACGGCTACCGCTACGACCCTGCCAAGGCCGAGCAACTCCTGGCTGCTGCCGGACACCCCCACGGCAAAGGGCTTCCCACCATCACCTTGTCAACCATCGCCAACTACCTCGACCTCTGCAAATACATCCAGCAACAATTGGGACTGCTGGGACTAAAGATAAAAATCGATGTCAATCCCCCTGCTGCTCTGAGAGAACAAATAGCTCAGGGCAAGTCTGCCTGGTTCCGCGGCAGTTGGATTGCCGACTATCCCGATGCCGAGAACTACCTTTCTCTTTTCTATAGCCCCAACCGCTGCCCTGCAGGCTCCAACTACACGCGGTACAACAACACAAAATACGACAAGCTTTACCGCCGTGCCAAACAAACCTCCGACGAGCAGGAGCGCATAATCCTGTACAGAGAAATGGACAGCCTGTTGATGCAGGAGGCTCCCGTCGTGGTGCTCTACTACGACCAGATACTCCATTTCACCCACAAGAATGTCCACGGCCTGCGCAGCAATGCCATGAACGCTCTTGACCTGCGTTATGTGACAATAGAAAAGTGACTGCCAGCGCTCCATCCGACAGTCACTTTTATGTCAACGCCTGTTTATTCCTCTACAAAAACTTTTCCACTGCCCCAGGCCTTTCCCACTATGCCACCTACTGAGCGGTAACTGAGTGTAGCCATGTCGAATACAATGGGTTGCAGTTTGTCGAGGTCAATATTACCATCAGTAAGAATAGCAGGGTCAGCAATGGTGTTGACAATTTCACCAATAACAAAACAGCCATCATCACCACGCTCCATTATTTCCACTACCTTACATTCAAGTGTGAGAGGATACTCGTTGATAATAGGGGCATTGATGTTGGCACTCTTGGTGACTGTGAAACCAGCTCGGGCAATCTTGTCGGGCACATCGTTTGCCGACACAATGCCGAAATAGTCGCTCTGTGCAACATCGCGCTGTGTGGCGAAACTGAGTGTAAACTCCTTGGTAGCACGAAGGTTGGTAGTAGTGCGGTGAGGGGAAAGGCGGAAACACACCTGATTCATGTCACACTGACCGCCCCAGGCCGCCATCATCACGTCGGGGTTACCGTTTTCATCGTATGTGCCAATCATGAGGGCAGGCTGCGGAGTAACAAAGAGTTTTGCCCCCAACTGGGTGCGGTTGTTGATGTCCTGCAATTCCATTTTTTCGGGACTACTTAAATTGTTGTTCTCTTCGGCTTCTTTGTTTGTGCTGCCGTTGTTGCCACACGCCACAAAGGCCAATGCCAGTGCAGCAGATACAGTAATTGATAAAAATCTATTCTTCATAAATATGATTTATTTAATTGATTTCGTGTTTATATTGCCATAATTAAAGACCCTTGTAAAGGTCGAGAAGCGACATATTTGACCATTCTGTCAAACGGATGTTGGTATCGGTGCAGTGGGAATCGTATTGCATCACCCTGCCCGAAAGGGTGGCATCGACAAAGGCACAAAACTCATCAATGGTCTGAGGCAGTGCTGCGGCTATTTCATGTCCCCGCCCATCAAAACGTAAAATCCAATGGTTGTAACCTTTTTTCTCGAATATCTTGACCACACGATTGGCGCCGAAGAGGGCTTTGTTCAACGACCCCCTGAAACTATTGTAGTTCACTATGCGGTCCTTGGTGCCGTGGAAGAAGCAGGTGGGGGCTGGAGGAACGGCATATTTCAACTGGCTTGCACCGCAATACAGGCCTCCGGCATAGGGGATGACTGCAGCAGGCTTGAATCCCGGAGGCAGACTGCTGGCAGGAGGCAAGGAATTTGCCCTGCAGTAGTCTGTCTGCAACACAGTAATGGCTCCTGCACTGCTACCGGTGAGGACGATATGCGAAGTGTCAATTTTCAACTCCGAAGCATTACGGCACAGCCATGCAAGTGCTGCAGAGCAATCTTCCACTGCCTGCCTTATGGCGGTATCGAAAAGGGTGTGAGCTTTCAGAAGAGACACATGAGGCGCATGTTTCAAGTACAGACGATAATCGATAGCAACAGCCACAAAACCCCTATCCGCAAGCATCTTACAACATTTCACCGAAAAATCGTTGTTTCGCTCCCCCATCACAAACCCGCCACCAAACAGATAAACCACACAAGCCCCGTCCTTTCGGGGGTGCTCAGGCTGGTAAACATCCAGTTTCATTTCAAGAGTGTCCCTCACAAGAAATGTGTATGTTTCCTGACCCTTAACAAACAACGTTGAAAAAAGGATAACCGACAATAACAGATACTTTTTCATAAAAAACAAATCACTCGTTAATAAAATGCAAATATACAGATTTTTTTCGTATCTTTGCATTTTATTTTGAATAATTAATATTTTTTTATGAAGCTCAAAACTATTATCTTTGTACTGGTTGCCCTATTATGCACACAGTCTTGCACAAAAGAAGATTTCGAAGCTTTGCGGCATCCACTGGTCTTTGAAGGGGATTTAGACCCTGTTTTTGGCATTCCTGTTGCAAAAAAAACCATCACGGCTACTGAAATTACCGGACTAATCCATCCTAAAAATGGAATGAAGGTGTTTATCGGCCCGGAAGGGCTGGTCTCAGTGAGCTATTACGACACCTTGCGTTTTGTGTATGACTATTCCGACTGCAAAAGGCTCCAATCCTTTGAGGATGGCGATTCGCTCTATCTGCCCCACATCATCTTTGGCACTATTACTATTCCTTTTTTCGACCTTTTTCGAAATGCCGACAGCGAAAACCTCAAAGCGAAAGAAATGTTCATCTCTGCCAAAACATTGATACAAAGCGCTATGAACGATTCTATTGAAGCCACTTTCAACCATGGTGTAAGAATCCATCTCGACTCCGTTACCTTCAAGGTAGATTGTTCCGACGGCTTCAATCCTTCAATCCCCGTGCTTGACAACGGTCCCGTCATCAATGAAGCCGAACTCTACAACGGATACAACGTCACCTTACTCGACAACTACGATTTGAGTCCCATCGTCAGTCATCAACCTAAACGCATCCACTACATTGTCCACATGACCACCACCATTCCCCTCGGCGACTGGTATGAAGGTAGTGCCGAACCCTACATCAGAAGTATCGGCATCGACAGCGTTATCTCCACCACTTTCTTCGCTTCCAGTTTCCCCCTACAACTCTATTGTAACAACATAGAATATGCCGACACTGCTGAATGGAAACCGTCCGAATCAATGCCCAACGACTCCATTATGAAGGAGATTGAACGATACCTGACACTCGACTCCACAAGTTGCCTCATTTTGGAAAGCCGCAACTATATCCCAATTTCCCCCTATGCTGACATAACCTTGCTCGACTCCAACATGAACATCCTTTACGAACACCTGCTCGGCTCCAACAACAAAATAGCGGGGGCACCTATTAAGCCGATAGATAATTTTGCTTCCTACATTTCCAACGGCTACACCGAATCGTCCATTACAATCCCCATCGACTGGGAATTGTTCAAGAATCTGAAAAATACACACTACATCAAATACTCCTTGAAGTTTAGCACTTCCACCCTCGGCACTCATGAGAAATACCCCACTGTCGCCATCGATAAGGATGACCGGATTGAACTACAAGCCCGTATAGTGCTGGCGCCTCATGTCCATTTTGCCACCAATCCAATTGATATCAAATAGCATAGCCATGAAAAAGAATATCCGCATATTTTCCATTGTCATGATTTTGTCCCTGCTTTTTGTCGGCAAACAAAGTTCTGCACAATCCCTAAGCGACAACGGCATTTTCTACCACTCTTTCTCCTCTCCGTGGAGTGCCAGTCTCAACCCCGCCCTCTTCCCCACCTCTGCCAGTTGGTACATTACCCTTCCTCGTACCAACTTCGAACTCTCACTCCCCTTTTCCTACTCCGAACTGGGACTACGCTATGACAAGACACAACAAGTCACCTACTTCAACGTCACCGATTTCATCAAACTCCTCAACACCCGCCATTGCCGTTTCAGCATGACCACCGATGCCAACATCCTGGGACTCGGCTTTTCCATTGGCAGAAGACTCCATTTCACTCTCGATGCCGGAGTCAAATCCAACGGCCTTGTCTCCGTCCCAATCGAAATCACCCGTCTGCTTACCGAAGGCAACCTGACTGAGAACAAACAACTCGAATTAGGCACATCCCCTCTGGCCGACTTTATGGCCTATGGCTATGCCTCTGCGGGCATGTCCTACAACCTCTCCAGCATCCCCCTCACCCTCGGAGTCCGCTTCAACATGCTCGACGGCATTGTCTTAGCCTCTGTCGACAACCTGACATTAAACCTCATCACCCCCCCCGACACCTCCTCCCTTAAGCTCATTGCCGACTACACGGCCCATTCGGCAGGCATGGCTTATGCCCGTGTCGACAGCAATGGCAATTTCGCTGTCGACACCGACTTCTCCTTTCCCATGAACTTAGGCTACACCGTCGACTTCGGTGCCAAATTCTCCATCCCAGGCTTCGACTTCAGCGTCAGCCTGCTCAACTTCGGCACCGGCATCCGCTGGACACAGAACCCTAATGTCATCACCCCAAAGAATGGCAAAGTCACCATCGATTTCGACGGTATCGACCTCGACCACATTACCTCCACCGAAAAACTGCAAAGCTATGCCGACAGTCTTTTGCACCTGGCCGAATTCTCATCCAAAAATTCCTCATTCCACTATGCTCCCCCCACCAAACTCTACGTCGGCGCCTCCTTCAGCCTCCTCCGCACTCTCCGCATAGGCTACCTCTTCCATGGCGAATGGGAAGGCGGTCTGTTCAATAATTTCTCATCCAGCCCCTTCCGTTTCAACAACACCATCTCCCTGCACCTCAACGTCCTCGACTGGCTGGAACTCTCCATTGCCAACTCCGTATCGAAAAGCAGAGACCTTTTCGTCCCCTTCAACCCGGGTTTCTCCATCAGCTTCAACCCCTCACGCACCATGCAGTTATATGCCGCTGTCGACTACACCAACGCCTTTTCCGTCACCAAGATGCGTGCAGCACATGTCTATTTCGGCATCAACATCTACGGTTACCGCAATCCTCATAATCAATACGACGACTAATCTCCTTTCTTCTCTCTCTTAATCAAAAACAACGAAAAATGAGCAATATCATAGCCATTGTCGGACGACCCAATGTGGGAAAATCCACCCTCTTCAACCGCCTGACCGAAACCCGTCAAGCCATTGTCGACCAAACCTCGGGCGTAACCCGCGACCGCCAATACGGCAAATCCGACTGGAACGGCAAACACTTCTCCGTCATCGACACCGGTGGCTACGTCATGGGAGGCGATGACGAATTCGAGACCGAAATCCGCAAACAAGTACAACTGGCCGTCGACGAGGCCGACACCATCCTCTTCCTAGTCGATGCCCGCGAAGGGCTCACGCCTATGGACGAAGATGTGGCCAACATGCTGCGCAAATCTCCCAAACGCGTTCTCCTTGTTGCCAACAAAGTCGACAACTCCAAAGAGATGGGCAGTCTGTCCGAGTTCTACGCTTTGGGTCTGGGCGACCCCATCCCCATTGCCGGAATCACCGGCAGCGGCACCGGCGACCTTCTCGACATTGTGGTGAAAGATTTTGTTGAAGGCACCGAGGACGAAACCGACAGTCTCCCACGCATCGCCGTGGTCGGCCGCCCCAATGTAGGCAAAAGCTCCTTCATCAATCTCATCACCGGACAAAACCGCAATATCGTCACCCCCATTGCCGGCACCACCCGCGACAGCACTTTCACCCACTACAACATGTTCGGCTTCGATTTCAACTTTGTCGATACCGCCGGACTCCGCAAAAAGTCCAAGGTTAGCGAAGATCTCGAATTCTACTCCGTCATGCGCAGTGTCCGTGCCATCGAAAACAGCGATGTCTGCATCCTTATGCTCGACGCCAGCCAAGGCCTTGAACAACAAGACCTCAACATTTTCTCCCTCATCCAGCGCAACAACAAAGGTGTGGTTGTTGTGGTCAACAAATGGGACCTCATCGAAAAAGACAACAAGACCCACAAACAATTCGAAGACCTTATCCGCAGCCGCATCTCTCCCTTCGAGGACGTGCCCATTGTCTTTACCAGCGTCCTCAACAAACAAAGAGTATTCAAAGTGCTCGAAACCGCCAAGCAGGTCTACGAGTCCCGCAGCCGCCGCATCTCCACCAGCGAACTCAACGACCGCCTGCTTCCCATCGTCAAAGAACAGAACCCTCCGCCCTCTGTCAAAGGCAAATGGATAAAAATCAAATACATCACCCAGCTGCCCACACCCTATCCCCAGTTCGTCTTCTTCTGCAACCTGCCCCAATACATCCGCGACCCCTACAAACGCTTTGTCGAAAACCGTATACGCGAAATATGGGACTTCCATGGTGTTCCCATCAATATCTATTTCCGTGCCAAATAACCTCAACCCCAATCCCCAATCTAAAATTGTCACAATGAAATCAATGTCAATAAAAACACTCCTTCCCCTCCTCCTTGCCGCACTCCTGGTCGTCTCGTGCAACCGTGTCCGCGAACAGGTCGTGCAGACCTACCCCGACGGCAAACCCCTGCTCGTCTTCCTTGTCAAAGGCGACAAGAAGTCACCCGTCCGCGTTGGGGAACGTATGTACTATGAGAACGGCCAGCTGCAATTCGAGAAAACCTTCTCCGGAATGCCCGAACAACCCGACGGCGTATGGCAGTACTATTTCGACAACGGCCAACTCTTTGCCAGCGGCGATTTCTCCAGCAACCACGAATTCGGCTCCAACTGGCAATTCTTCAACCGCAACGGCGGCCCCTACTACGACGGCAAACTCGACTCTGTCCGTGTCAGCGACATGGGTCTCCTCGGCACCCCCGCCACCGTGGTCTTCTGTTCCGGCCCCCACCAAGATGTCATTCAATTCTACAGCAACTATACCGTGCGTAGCACCGAACGCCTCACCGCAGGCCAGCGCAACGGCCGCGTCTTCTTCTACTTCCCCAACGGCAATGTCCAAGTCGAAGCCACCTTTGTCGACGGCCAGGAAGACGGCCCCTACATCGTCTACCACCAAAACGGCATCCCCTTCTACCAAGGCAACTTCACCAAAGGCCAACGCACAGGCATCTGGGAATTCTACGATGAACAGGGCAACCTCGAACACACCATCGACTACTCCAAGAAAGACAACACCAAACTATAACGCCACCCCTTGCCAAAGGTGCCTCACGCCCAAAGCAACCCCATGAACCTTATTCTCGACAACCCCATCTACCGCATCGTAGGCCAAACCGCCGACTCCATGGGCATTCAAGCCTTTGCCGTGGGCGGAGTGGTACGCGACCACCTCCTCCAACGCCCCTGCACCGACATCGACATCGTCTGTCTGGGCAACGGCATCGACCTGGCACAGGCCACTGCCCAGGCCATCAACCCCAATATCCAGGTGGTTGTATTCAAAAACTACGGCACCGCCTCGTTCCACTACCGCCAAGGCGACACCCTCTGGCAAATCGAATTTGTCGGCGCTCGACGCGAAAGCTACCGCCGTGAAAGCCGCAAACCCATTGTGGAGAACGGCACCCTCCAAGACGACCAGAACCGGCGCGACTTCACCATCAACGCCATGGCCGTATCGCTCAACCACGACACCTTCGGGCAACTCCTCGACCCCTTCGGCGGCATCCGCGACCTCGACCAAGGCCTCATTCGCACCCCCCTCGACCCCGACATCACCTTCAGCGACGACCCCCTCCGTATGATGCGCGCCATCCGTTTCGCCTCCCAGCTCCAATTCCACATCCTCCCCGAAACCCTCGACGCCATCCAACGCAACGCCAGCCGACTCAGCATCGTCTCGGCCGAGCGCATCACCACCGAACTCAACAAAATCATCCTCTCCCCCAACCCCTCCCTGGGTTTCAAACTCTTGCAGAAAACAGGTCTCCTTCCCCTCTTCTTCCCCGAATTCAGCAACCTCAAAGGCGTCGAAACCGTCGGCAACCACGGCCACAAAGACAACTTCTTCCACACCCTCCAGGTTCTCGACAACGTCTCCGCTCAAAGCAACAACCTCTGGCTTCGCTGGGCCGCCATCCTCCACGACATCGGCAAACCCGCCACCAAACGCTACGACCAACGTCTCGGATGGACCTTCCACGGCCACGAAGTGAAAGGCAGCCACATGGTCAAGAAAATCTTCACCCGCCTACGCCTGCCCCTCGACAGCAACATGAAATATGTCGAGAAACTGGTCCTCCTCCACCTCCGCCCCATCATCCTGGCCGAAGACGAAGTCACCGACTCTGCCGTCCGACGCCTCCTTTTCGATGCCGGCGACGACATCGACGACCTCATGACCCTCTGCCAAGCCGACATCACCAGCAAAAACGAGGACAAGGTGCGGCGCTACATGAAAAACTTCGAACTGGTGCGTCGCAAACTCGTCGAACTCGAAGAGAAAGACCGCATACGCAATTTCCAACCTCCCGTCGGGGGCGAAGACATCATGAAAACCTTCGGCATCCCACCCTGCCGCGAAATCGGCACCATCAAAGACGCCATCAAAGACGCCATCCTCGACGGACTCATCCCCAACGACCGTCAAGCCGCCTGGGACATGATGATGCAGAAAGCCGCTGAACTCGGACTCCATCCCGTCCAGCAACCGCCCACCGACCCCGACAGCCAAACACCCAACGGCAATCAAAACGCTTAAACTCATACTCGGCCCCACAGCAGCAGGCAAAACAGCCCATGCCATCCAACTGGCCCAGCAGCTGCACACCGAAATCGTCTCTTGCGACTCGCGGCAGTTCTACCGCGAACTCGACATCGGCGTGGCTCGCCCCACCCCGTCCGAACTCGCCGCCGCGCCCCACCACTTCATTGCCTGCCGCCCAGTAACCGACCCCTACAACGTCTACTCCTACGAACAAAATGCCATAAACTGCATCAACAAACTCTTCCTCCAGCACGACACCGTCATTGCCGTCGGAGGCAGCGGACTCTACATCCAAGCCCTCTGCAACGGCATCGCCACCCTCCCCGACCCCGACCCCTCGCTGCGGCTCATGCTGCAGCAAAAACTACGCGACGAAGGCGTCGAAAGCCTGCGAGCCATGCTCCGCACCCTCGACCCCGACTACTACCGCACCGTCGACCCCGCCAACGGCGTCCGCATACAACGCGCCCTCGAAGTCACCCTCACCGCCGGCACCCCCTACAGCACCCTCGTCTACCAACCGCCCAAAAGCCGCCCCTTCGCCATCGAGAAAACCGTCATCACCCATCCCCGCGACATCCTGCGCCAGCGCATTGCCCAACGCGTAGACCAAATGATGCAGCAAGGCCTCGAACAAGAAGCCCGCAGCCTCTTCCCCCTCCGCCACCTCAACACCCTCAACACCGTGGGATACAAAGAATTCTTCACCCTATGGCAAACCACCGGCAACCCCTTCCTCCTCACCGAAAGCCAACGCGCCCAAGTGGCCGACACCATCTGCCTCAACACCTGGCACTACGCCAAAAAACAACTCACCTGGCTCAAAAAATACGCCCAATAGCCCCTCTCCCGGCCAACCATCATCGCCGTCCCGCCAACCCCTTCAACCCGAATATCAATTCACCAACACCACCAAAGTTAGACCCTCCCCTTTGCCAAATCTTCCTCACCTGTTTTACACTTATATTACACTTGTTTTACACTTTAAAAGTGTAAAACAAGTGTAATACAACCAAAGAAAAACCGAGAAACGGACACTGCCACCGGCAGGTCGTTTCTCGGCAATATCTGTTAGACTGCAGCCCGTTGTCACTATTGCGGACAACCTTCAGCTACGTCATTGATATAGATTCAGATAACTGTCTATCACCCCCTCCAACTGCTGTTTGTCCTTGAAATAGTTGTAGGTACTGATTTTCAACTCCTCACAGGCCTCCTCGTCACACACCACAATGCCATGGCGGTGCATCTGCAACATACTGGCAGTCCACATGTGGCTGATGCCCTCCTCAATCATGTGGCGCAAAGCACGGGCTTTAGGAGTACCGTTACAGAGAATCAGCACTTCGCGGGCATCCATCACAGTGCCCACACCGACAGTCAAGGCCTGTTTGGGCACCTGCGAAACATCACCGTCGAAGAAACGGCTGTTGGCCTGAATGGTGTTGGTGGTAAGCGTCTTGATGCGGGTGCGCGAAGAGAGGCTGCTGCCCGGCTCGTTGAAAGCGATATGTCCATCGGGGCCAATGCCGCCCAAAAAGAGGTCTATGCCACCAGCCTCGGCAATCATCTCCTCATAATGGGCACACTCCGCCAACAGGTCAGGGGCATTCCCGTCGAGGATATGGACGTTCTCTTTCTTAATGTCGATATGATTGAAGAAGTTAGTCCACATGAAACTGTGGTAACTCTCGGGGTGATTGACATCAAGCCCCACATACTCGTCCATGTTGAAAGTAATAACATTTTGGAAACTGATAACCCCCTTTTTGTTCAGCTCTATCAAACGCCGGTAGAGACCTTTGGGAGAACTTCCGGTGGGACAGCCCAGAACAAACGGTTTCTCCGGGGTAGGATTGGCATTGATAATCCTTTCAGCCACATAATTGGCCGCCCAGAGCGACATTTCGTCGTAATTCTTAGTTATAATAACCCTCATACCGAAATAAATTATTGGTTTTACACGCATTAAAACTCGCTGCAAAAATACTACTTTTTTTTCTATTCTCGAAAAAAAATTAAAATATTTAACAAAAAAAGTCAACCCCTCCCCCCATCCCAACCCCCATCAAAAGTCCCCCAACCATCTAATACCAAAGCCCTTGAGAAAAATTATCCACATTCTACCGCCCCCACCTAGGATGTAACTTTCGATACATCCCAGTTTCCAATTGGTTGGTTGTTTCAATCCACGCCCCCGCGTGGGGGGCGACCATGAAACCGATACCCCTCATCGCCCTGCAGATGTTTCAATCCACGCCCCCGCGTGGGGGGCGACCACGCTGGACAGCCAGCTGAGCAAGGCAACAGAGTTTCAATCCACGCCCCCGCGTGGGGGGCGACGCAGTCTGAAACTTTTGCCCAAGGCTTGGAACAGTTTCAATCCACGCCCCCGCGTGGGGGGCGACTGTAGTTCTACAATGATT
>JAFXMW010000038.1 GCA_017530105.1 Bacteroidales bacterium | reverse complement strand
TTTGTAGTCGCCGTTGTAGGCTCCCCAGCTGTTTTTGACCATGTAGTATTCGTTGCCCAGCTGGTCCTTGGCGGTGCCGTAGATGAGCATGAGGTGGTCGTCGTTGGTCTCGTGGTTGTCCCATCCCAGCTGGCGTTCCTGGGGGGTGACCCAACGTTGGGGCGTGGGACGGGTGGCGGACTCGTCTTGTATTTCCTTGGCGGTCATGCCAGTCCAATGGGCAAGGTCGCTGCCCTTGAGGTCGGGGGCGGCCATGTTGGTGGCAGGCAGGACAGAGAAGCCGTTGCGGGAGTTCTGACGGAAGCCGGGTTCGCTGACGTCACTGTCCCAGCCTACGGGGTAGCCATGGGCAATAGCATAGTCGGCAATGGCTTGCAACTCGTCCAAGGGAACATTGTAGGAGGGGTCGTGGCGCCAGTTGTCGGGGCTCTCGACGGCGAAGGTCGTGTAGTAGGGGTAGTGCAGGAAGGAGGTAATCTGGACATAGTCGTCGGCTTTCAGCCCCGTGGAGGCATAGAACGTTTGCGGGGTGTAGCTTTTGCCTTGGTAGGTGAACCGCTCGGGCGGAATGCCGAGATAGACATCGTGTACGGCACGGATGGCTTTCATGCAAAGCAGTTGGTAGTTCTCGTCGCTTTGCAGGCTGTTGTTGCCGGCGGCAGCCTTGACCATGGGGTTGACCATGGAGCTGAGCTCGCTGTGGTTGGAGATGGTGTCGCGATACATGGCTCCGGGGCGCATCAGCTCTTCGGGTACCAGACCGTAGCGTTCCATGCAGTGCAGCAGGTCGCCGAAGCAGCCCCCTTGGCTGAAGCCGATGTCGCCGTGGGTGCGTATGGAGGCCATGGCACGGTCCATATAGTCCCAATAGGCAAGAAACATCTCGCTGAAGTCGTAGGTGCCTTTGCCCATACGCAGCAATTCGGCCTCGATGAAGGCCACTCCGCTATAGTCCCAGCAGGTGCCGGCCTTGCCTTGGTTTTTCACCGAGGTGACAGGCAGCTCCTTGGTGATGGTGAATTTATAGCCCTCGTCGGGCTTTTGGTTTTGTTGAGGTGTACCTTGCGCCGTGGCGCAGATGCAAAGCAGCATTGCTGCCGTGCTTGCAACGATTTTTTTCATGATGTTGGAGTGTTGATTCATGCTGCAAAAATACACAAAAAAATTGAATTATGAACTTAGAATAATGAATTCTGAAGATCATTGCCAAAATTTCATTATTCTAAGGTGATGTCCCAGATGCCGGAGGCACTTTCCAGTTCCACCAGAGCGGAAAGGCAGTCGTGGAGACATTCGGCATAGGATTGCTGCAACTCGTTGTAGGTATGCTGGGCGTTGATGACCTCGAGCAGTGAGGTCTCGCCGCGACGGTAGGCGTAGAGTTTGCCGTCCAGCACCTGCTGTGCATTGTCCATGATAAAGGTGTTGTAGTCCGATAGGCGGTTGAGGGCTGACAGGTAGTTGTTGTAGGCTTTGATAATCTCGGAATGTGCCGTGCGCCGGGCTATGTCGGTCTGTATTTGGGCTTGACGGACTTTGTATTGTCCGGAACGGATTTCGCCTCGGTTGAGGTTGGAGACGGGAAGGGGAATACCCACCCCGACGGTGTAGCCCACAAATTCAGGGGCAGGAGCCTCTTCGTTGCGAACACGGGAGTTGTAGCTGACACCAAGCGAGAGGTCGATGTCGGGCATACGTTCACGGCGCACTTGGGTAAGCTCGCTCTCGGCAGCCCGTGCCATGTGTTGCTGTTGCACAATGTCCATGCGCAGGGTGTCGGAACCCTGCAAGAGGTTTTGAAGGCTGTAGAGGTGTGTCGGCACACCGAGGTTGCCCACAATGCTGTCGGTGCTTTGCAAGGCGATGCCCATCAATTGGTCAAGTTCCACCAACGCATTGCGGTAGTCAGCCTGCAATTGGCGGTATTCTTGCCATGCAATGTTGGACTCAAGTCGCGTCTGCATGACATCAATTTCGGACAACTCTCCCGTGGCGTGGCGCAGGCTGTCGCTGTGATAAAGGGAGGCCATGTTGCGGGCGTTCTGCTGCCCGATGCGGGCAAGGTCGCGTGCCAGGAGGGCGTTGATATAGGCCAGTGTGGCTTCGGCGCGCAGGGTGTTGGAGAAATACTGCAGGCCGGCGTCTGACGCATCGAGCAGGTTGCGTGCCACCCGGATGCGTGCAGCCCGTTTGCCAAAGGATATGCTTTTCTCCAGACCGAAAGAAAGCGATTGCCCCATGGCAATGTCCCAGTCGCTGTTGTTCCCATACTCGGCGGTGATGGTGGGGTCGGTGAATTTCTTGGCAGCCGTCAGGTCGGCCTGCGATATGGAGAGGTCGAGTTTTGCCGCCGCATAGTCGAGGTTGCTCGCCATTACCCGGTTGATGAATGTGGTGTAGTCCAGGTTCTGACCGTTAGCGGCGAAGGGAAGCATGGCTATCAAGGGGATGATTATTTTCAGAGCCGAATGACCTTTAGGCTTGTCGGAAGGCTCGGAGACCTGAAGGGCTGCTTTTTCGGCCACTCGCTTTTCCATCATATAATAAAGGGTTGGGAGAATGAACAGGGTTACTATTGTTGCGAAAATAAGTCCGTAGACAATAACTGTTGCCAGAGGACGTTGCACGTCGCTCCCGATTCCTGTTGAGATGGATGCTGGGAAAAGTCCCAGCACTGCCACCGAGGCGGTCAGCAGCACGGGCCTCATACGGTGAGAGGCACCTTCGATTACGGCACGTTTCAGTTCGTAGCCTCTTAGCCGCAAGTGATTGATGTGAGATATCATAATGATTCCGTTTTGAATAGCCACACCGATAAGGGCAATGAAACCCACGGCCGACGACACGTTGAGGGTCATGCCGCGTACGTTTAGTGCCAACATGCCGCCGAACAGGGCCAGGGGGACGACAGACATCAGCAGTCCGGCCTGACGCACTTTGCCGAAGGCGAAGATGAGCAGGATGAACATCACCATAAGGGCCAGGGGTACGACCAAACCCAGACGGTTGAAAGCGCGGTTGCGGTTTTCGAACTGTCCTGCCCAGTGCAACGAGGTCTTTTCGTGGTCGTACTGCACTTGCTGAGAGATGAGTTTGTCTGCTTTCTCCACAAAGGTGGTTAGGTCGGCTCCGCGCAGGTTGATGCGCACCAGAGTGTAGCGTCGGCTCATTTCGCGCATGATAGTGCTGGCTCCGAGCGACATTTTGATGTCGGCCACAGCTGAGAGGGGCACTTTCACCCCGTCGGCGGTGGTGAGCATCAGGTTCCCGATTTTCTCAGGTGTGTTGCGGTATTGCTCGGCATAGCGGCAGGTGATGTCGTACACCTTGCTGCCCACATAAATCTGCGAAATGGCGCGGCCGCCTATGGCCAGTTCAATCAATTCCGTAACGTCCGATACATTCAAACCGTATTGGGCGATGCTGGTGCGATTTACTGAGATTTGCAACTGGGGGGTGGGAGGCTCTTGGTCCACAGCCACATCGGAGGCTCCCTCGATTTGCGCCACCACATTCGCCACTTCTTCGGCCACACGGCGGCTTTCGTCTATGTCGTCGGAATAGATTTTCAGAGCCAGGTCGCTGTGGGTGCCGGCTATCTGGTCCATCACCATGTCGATAATGGGCTGCGAGAAGCCTGCCGAATAGCCGGGCATCTTTTCTATGGCCTTTGACATGGCCTCTACCAACTCGGCTTTGTTACGCCCGCTTTTCCATGTGTTGTATGGTTTCAGTCCCACACCTGCTTCGATGTGCGACAGCGAAAAACACTCTGCCCCTTCGTCGTCGCGTCCCAACTGGGTCATAACGTATGAGGTTTCGTCAAATTCCTTCAGCACATCTCTCAAATCGTCGGCCATCTTCTTCGACTTCTCGATGGAAAGTCCCGGAGGCAGTTGCACCTGCACCCATACCGAGCCCTCGTCAAGTGGTGGGAGGAAATCTTTGCCTACGGTGATGGACAGAACGATGGAACCACCCAAAATGAGCAGCAGCACAACTATCACTGCCCGCGACTTTTCAATCAGCACACCGATATGATGGTTGTAGGCGTTGTTGATTTTTTCCAGCCATTTGTTGTGGTAGAGTTTGCGGGGCTTACGGTAAGCCAGATAGGAGAGGGCAGGGGTAAGCAGCAGAGAGGTGAGCAAGGCACCTATCAGGGCGTAACCCACGGTGTAGGCCATGGGTGTGAACAGTTTGCGTTCCACATGCTCGAAAGCAAATAGGGGCAAATAGGCTGTGATAATGATGATGGTGGAGAAGAAAATGGAACGGGCCACCTCGCTGGCTCGCTGCTTGGCATCGCCTGCGGTTAGCTCTTGGTCGGGATGCCTCTCGCGTTTCTTCAAGATGTTTTCCATCATCACAATGGCACCGTCTACCAGTATGCCGAAGTCAACGGCTCCCAACGAAAGCAGATTTGCCGGGATGCCGGTAAGTTTCATGAACACAAAGGCCACCAGCAACGCAATGGGTATGGTGATGGCCACCACCAGCGACCCTCGGAAGTTGCCCAAGAATATCATCAACACCACAATCACCAGCAACATGCCAATCAGCAGGGTGTGGGAGACGGTCTTGAGCGTTTCGCCCACCAGACTGGTGCGGTCCAGGAATGGATGTATCTTTACACCTTTGGGCAGGATTTCGTTATTCAGTTCATCGATAGAGGTGTGGACTCGTTCCAGCACTTCCGACGGGTTCTCGCCGCGGAGCATCTGTACAATACCCTCCACGGCATCGTCGTAATTGTGTTCGTCGTCCCGGAACCCTAATACGCCTTTACGCTCCAAAGTGCCATACTGTAGATTGCCCAACTCTTTCAGGTATACAGGCGTGCCATTGACGGTCTTCACCACAATGTCGCCCAAACCTTCCAGGTCACTGATCAACCCAATGCCGCGCACCACATAGCTTAGACTTCCCTCCGACAGGATGCTGCCCCCGGCATTGAGGTTATTCTGCTCAATCTTCTCGGTGATGTCGGCCAGCGAAATGCCGTATTCGGTCAGTCGGTCGGGCAGCAACTCAATCTGGTATTGCGTGGTGATACCGCCATAGTTGCTCACATCCGCCACACCCGATATCTGCCTAAGATAGGGGATGATAGTCCACTTGTGAATATCGGTGAGGCTGCGCAAGTCGTGGCTGCCGTCGGGACTTTCCACTATGTAGCGGAATATCTCGCCCGTGGGAGCGGTGAGGGGATTGAGTTCGGGCACAGCCCCATAGGGCAACTCGATGCCGGTCAGCCGCTCGGTGACGCGTTGACGCGCCCAGTAGTCGTCCACACCGTCGTCGAAAACCAGAATCACCGTCGACAGTCCGAAACTGTTCTTGCTACGCATGGTGACCAAATTGGGGATGCCGCTCACTGCACGTTCCACAGGGATGGAAATCTGTTGCTCGATCTCCTCGGTGGCCAGTCCGGGTACTTGGGTCACCACCTGCACCGTGGTGTCCGATATGTCGGGATAGGCGTCAATCGACAATGCGTTCCACGAAATGATACCGGCAATGCAAAGCAGCCCGAAAACAGCCGCTGTTACTGCCTTATGGTCTATGGCCCAGCCTACAAGTTTCTCTATCATGATTTTGTTAAACTAAAATCCAATAACTAATTACTGTTGACTCAGGAGCGTTTCCGCCTTATTTGTTTATTAGATAGAAAGCCCCCTCCGTTACAATCCGGTCGCCTTCGTTCAAACCATTCAACACCCTCAACAGGCGCTCGTTTATCGACATCGTCTCAACCGGGGTGCGCACAAAAGTGCTGTCGTTTATTTCGCGCAGCACATACCGCCCCTTGTCATTCTGCAACACGGCGTCTTTGGGTATCACTATGCTGCTGAGGCTTTGAATGTGCATGTTCACTCGGGCGTACATGTTGGGAAGCAATTGCCGGTGGGTGTTTTCGCACTCGATTATTGTTTCCACCGATCGGGTTTCGGGGTCGAGCACTCCTCCCGTATAGGTCAAACGGCCACGGAACACACTGTCGGGTCGGGCAACAAGGCTTACTTCCACATCATCTATCCCGTCGACATAGGGGGCATCCATTTCGTTGACATTGGCTTTTACCCAAACTTTGCTCAAGTCGGCCACCACCACCTTGGCAGCGGCATCCTCTTTCAGATATTCGCCAATCACCAGGTCGTTGCTGAGCACACGGCCTGATATGGGCGAGCGCACTATCATGGGTTGCCCCACCTCGGCCTTGTTCAGGTCTATCTGATACTCCTTTGCCACGGCCAACGCATGGTGGTATTCTTCCATGGCCATGGCATAGGCGGTCTTGGCCTCGTCGAGTTCCTTGGCCGAAGCCACCTTGTTGTTATGCAGGTCCTGTGTGCGGTCGAGGGCGCGTTTGGCCATATCCATCTCCGACTTGCTCTGAATGAACCGCTTCACCACCTCGGCGTAGTCCGATGCCGAAATCTCGAACAACGGGGTGCCGGCCTTCACGGTCTGCCCAATCTTCACCAGCGAGCGGACCACACGGCCGGGGAAGGGCGCTGCCACCTCGGCATAGCACGACGGGATGGCTGTCACCACTCCCGTGGTGGACAGGGTGGGAGCATAAGCCTGCCTCCCCACCGTGCTGCAGACAATATTCGCCGCAATGTTGGATGAGGGTGAAACGATAAGCGTGTCGCCTTGCACTGCCACAGAGTTGTTTTCAGCACTGTCGGTGCTGTTAGTTGTGTTGGAACACCCTGCCAACAACCCTGCGCAGAGTAGCAATAAGACCTGTTTTTTCATTCTTTCGAAAGTAAGCTTGACTATCATATTTGTTATATATCAAATTATTATATCCATGTTGGCATCCGGACGTACCCGCGAATGAACGTGCAAAGATACAAATTTTTCTTGAATTCTTATAAATATTTATCGGTAAACAATAATTTTTTATGAAATACGATAATGCCGCCAGCCCATTGATGACATCTTGGTGACCCGTAGTTCGAGGTCAACAATAAG
Organism: Bacteroidales bacterium; assembly: GCA_017530105.1. GTDB lineage: Bacteria > Bacteroidota > Bacteroidia > Bacteroidales > P3 > Colimorpha. Next base: position 28,256 of record JAFXMW010000038.1, on the reverse strand, counting down.
TGTATGGCTTATGTGCTGGAAATGCGGTTGTTGTCTATCACTTATCTATGCATTGAATATATATCGGATATATATGTGATATATATATGACGGACGAAAGGTTGATTTGCAGCGTGTTGAAAGCCGCTTTGAAAAGCCGTCGTAAAAAAGAAAAAAAAGACAACCCCGAAAGGTTGTCCGTCTTGGTAGCCCCAGAAGTCATTTTTTCGCACCAATTCCTTGAGGATTTGGAGAAGTTGCGGAACATGCGCCACCTCATTCCCGACCCCTCAAAATTTATTCTTCCACCAAACAAAAAAATAATAGCCAAAGTATGATTCTTAGAATTTGGGGAAGCATTTTTCTTTATTGTATGAAATAATCTTTGTATCTTTGCAATAAAATATCCCGTATCGCTGCTGACATTATTTTGAAATGAAACAATTAAAAATCAAGAATTTCGGACCTATTAGTGAGGCTGAATTAGACCTCGACCGTATTGCTGTAATCATTGGTATGCAGAGTTCAGGTAAGAGTTCTCTTCTGAAGATGGCGTGTTATTGCTCTTGGGTGGAGAAACGAATACAATTGGCACAATCTGATAAGATGTTTCAAGAGCCTGATGCTTTCCGAGATTTCTTTGTTTCGTATTATGGACTGAATGGATATTTCAATAGAGACACTTTTGTGGAATATTCATCTCCCTACCTTTCGTTCTCTTACAAACACCATGTTTTTTCTTTTTATAAGAAACCAAATATTTGGAATTTTCGACGTCCAAAAATACAATATATTCCATCCGAACGCAACATCGCTTCTTTTATTCCCAAATGGAAGAAAATACCTGTGCGAGACGGATTACTTGAATTCCTTTCCGAATGGGACTCTGCCCGACAAATCATACCTGTAGAGGACAATATTCTCCAATTAGGTATATCATATTCTTATGACATCACCAGCGATACTGACAACATTATTACAGCAGATGGCAACCCACTGCCATTGTCAGATAGTTCCAGCGGTCTTCAGTCGTTGGTCCCTTTATATTTGCTAATTGATTGTCTTCATTCAGTACAAGACAACAAACAGGCTCAAAAGAAGGAACTAACACTAGAACAAAGAGCTGAAAGAGATTTCTTGATTAATGCAATATACAAAAAGATTATTCCAAAACCAATTCATTTGTATTTTCATCAGGGTAATGTAGATAAAGAGAAACAAGATGTAGAACTGGTATTAGAGGGTAAAACATATACTTTTTTTAACGAAAGGGAGTCTACTATTTTCAAAAACAGATATACTCGATTTCTTTACACTGACCACAGCGAATTATTCCTCGAAGAACCTGAACAAAACCTGTATCCTCCCACTCAAAGTCAACTGGTAGACTGGCTTTGTGAGAAAGTGTTCGACTCCAAACGAGAAAACACTCTTTTAGTCTCCACGCATAGCCCATATATCCTTAATGAAATGTGCAAGCAGTATCGTAAGGGAATGAACATGTATTTCACTTATCGTGATAAGGATAACTCAACCCGCTATTCCCTAAAAAAACTCACAGAAGAGGAGGTGAATGAGATTTATACTTCTGGCACAGACCTGTTCTTTAATAGTGCTGCATTTGTATGAGCAATTATTACGGATATATCATTCCTGAATGTTTTATTGATACAATGCTAACCCAATTCCTTTTAGGCAATCGGGTTAACCATCAGCATAGTTGCAATAATGTTGTCAAGGTCATGCGTGCAAAGTATAGAGATGACTTTGCTGTCGGCATTATCGACGATGACAAAGATGGAGTGTCATACTTGCGAGAGTTTCAACTCATAGGGCAAACGAAGCACTTGAAGTTTTACTCCCATCTCCACGGTAAGCATCATATCATTACTGTTAATCCAGCAATGGACAGGTTCATTATGGATTGTACGAATGAAATTGGGCATTCACTCAATGACTTCGGTTTGCCAACTACGTTAAAGGAGTTTACCAAATTAACTAAGAATGAGAATATTCTCACCGACAGACGAGTCAAACAACTTTTAGCTACCATTCTGGGGCATGATGAAATAGAGATATTAAAGAACGTATTGTGCTATCTTCTTCAGTCACGTTATGATACTTCCACCGACGATATCATAGCTTTAATAAAATAAATACAAAACAGAGCATCATGTAAGATGCCCGTTTTTCTTAGGTGGCAGGGGGGGGATTGCTCCCATTCGGTCTCGATTCAGTGGTAGGCTTGGCTCAAAATATAGCCCACATGCGGGGTTGCTATTTATTTCTGCTGCCCTTATGTGGACATGCTCACAGCGGACAGCATGAATAAAAAAACAGGTTGCTTACCGCAACCTGCCTGTCTGTTTTTGTAGCGGGGGCTGGATTCGAACCAACGACCTCCGGGTTATGAGCCCGACGAGCTACCTCTGCTCTACCCCGCACTCTGTTATTTTCTGTTGAAAATCGTGTGCAAAAGTACTAATTTTTTGCGACATGGCAAAAAAAAATCTTTTTGTGGGTTGGTAATTAACAAATCATGCTATCAATACCAGTTGTTTACGAATGACAATTTAACATAATTGAAATGTCTGTCACCACTAATAAAAGAGGCTTTTTGACGTTGGAAAATGAAAAAATAAGGGCTGGAAACAGAAGGCTTTTCTTTCCTGTTATCAGCCCTTGGATGTCAACATCGTCATGGCGTGGATGTTGCTAATCGTCGTAGTATAGGGTGTCAGGTATGGGCAGGGAGTCGGTTGGGTTGTCCTGCCTCTTGAAGAGTCCTTCGAAACGGCCAGTGATACGTCCTTTTGTTGCTGCCCAGCGGCGACGGTTGGCAAGGCGGTTCATTTTGCGATGGTATCGGCCGCAGAGTTTGTTGTAGCGTTCCAGCTGTTCTTCAGACATGCGTTTTTTGAAGTACCACCGATAGCGGCACATGAAGGAGCGTTGTTGCCGTTTGGTGCGGATGAGTGTGTCGCCATGGAAATCCTCGAAAGGGGTTGCTATCACTTCCTCGACAAAGATTTGGTATTTGCTGATGAATTTTTCGACTTTGTTGGGTTTCTGTGCTTCGGCAGGTTGACTGAAGCACAGGAGGGTGATGAGCAGTGGCAGGATTCTTTTCATGGCTGAGAAAGGATATGCAGAGTATGGGCAAGTCTGCGGTCGGCAGGCTTGCCCATAGGGTGTTGCTATTGTTTGTAGTTGTTAAGGCCTTCGTTGAGGTAGGCGATGAATTTCTGCACGTCGCGGTCGTATTTGTAGTTCTCCTTGGTCAGCACGTTGCCTTCGGGGTCGATGATGACGTAGTAGGGTTGGGCGTTCATGTTGTACATGCTTTTCTCGTAGTAGAGGTTGCGGCGGCCAAGGGTTTTCAGCACACGGCCGTTGTTGTCGGTAATCCATTCCTCTTCGGGGAGGTCGATGGTGTTTTCGTCGACGTACAGTCCGCACATGACGAATTTGGTGGTGAGGATTTCCTTCACTTCCTTGTCGGCCCAGACATAATGCTCCATTTCGCGGCAGTTGGCACAGGTTTTGCCGGTGAAGTCGATGAAGATGGGTTTGCCCACTTGTTTGGCGTAGGCTTTGGCTTCGTTGAGGTCGAAGAAGCCGTTGAAGCCTGTGGGCATGTGGAGTTTGTCGGCATATTTTCGGGTGCCAAGGTCTTGCGTGGCAGCGCCCGGGCTGTAGGTGATAGTGGAGGCGTGTTCTTCGACGGTGCGTTCGATGTTGAAGTCTTGGGTTTCCATGGGCGGGATGAAGCCTGAGATGGCTTTGAGCGGGGCACCCCACAGGCCGGGAATCATGTAGACGACAAAGGCTAAGTCGAGTATGGCCAGGAAGAGACGGACAACGCCGATGTGGGGGAGGTCTTCATCGCCTTTGAATTTGAGTTTGCCCAACAGGTAGATGCCCATGAGGCCGAAGATGACAATCCAGAGAGCCAGATAGGTTTCGCGGTCGAGCAGGCGCCAGTTGCAGTAGAGGTCGGCCATGGAGAGGAATTTGAGACCAAAGGCCAGTTCGAGGAAGGCGAACACCACTTTGACGGTGTTGAGCCAGCCGCCGGACTTCATGTTTTTGAGCACGGAGGGGAACATGGCCAGCAGGGTGAAGGGTGCGGCAAAACCGATGCCGAAGCCCAGCATGGTGATGAGGGAGACCCAGCGGTCGGTGGTGCTGGTGGAGAGGCTCACCAGTGCGGCACCAAGGATGGGTCCGGTGCAGCTGAAGGAGACGAGTACGGTGGTGAGGGCAATGAAGAAGGGGGCAAGGAGTCCGCCTTTGTCGGCTTGCTCGTCGGACTTGTTAATCCACTTTTCGGGCATCTTGATTTCAAACAGGCCAAAGAAGCTGAGGGAGAAGATAAGGAAGATGACAAAGAAGATGAGGTTGGGAACCCAGTGGGTGCCGATGAAATAGAGCGCTTCGGGGCCGAAGATGAGGGTGAGGATGGCTCCCAGGATGGCGAAGAGGAAGACAATGGAGAAGCCGAAGAACCAGGCTTGGCGGCGCGAGGCACGCTTGTCGTCGGTGCTGTTCATGAAGAAGTTGACGGTCATGGGTATCATGGGGAAGACGCAGGGGGTGAACATGGTGAGGATGCCGCCCAGCAGAGCCAGCAGGAAGACCACGGCAAGAGATTGCTCTTTCCCTTCGGGCTGCTCTTCGGTGTCGGCCACGGCAGTTGTCAACACGGTGTCGGTGGCAGCTTCGGGCTCCTGTATTGTTTCAGCGGCAGTGTCGGGGGTGGGCTCTTCATTGTTCACCATATCGTTGGCCAATGGCTGCGACGCACCCTTTACCGAGAAGGTGAAATCACGGTCGTCGGGGGCAATGCATGAGCCGTTGTTGCACAGCTGATAGCTGTAGGTGCCTTTGACTGTAAAGTCTTTAGAGGAAAGACGCTCGATTTTCTGACGGAACACCACACGTCCACTAAAGGAGCGCACGGTACATTTGAAGTCATTGTCGAACTCCTCATGAGGTTTTGGCTCACTCACTTTGCCCTTTAGGGTGTAGTCTTTCGAGGGGGTGAACTCGAAGGAGATTCCGATGGGACCCATGGGGTCGGTGTGCTGGGAATAAAGGTGCCAGCCCTCGTCGAGTTGGGCGATGAACACCAATTCCGACTGGTTTTCATTGAGGTCTTTTACTTGGAAAGACCATTTGACGGGGTCCATTATCTGTGCCATGCTGGCCCAGACCAGACCGAGAAACAGGAAAAACGATAAGGATTTTTTCATAAGGGAGATATTGTTTCTTTGTTTTCGGTTATTATTTCAATGTGAATTTGGCTGTGCGTGTTCCGTTTTGGGTTTTGACTTTTACGGTATAGGTGCCTTTCTTCATCTTGGAGATGTTGATATGGCTTCCGTTGATGTAGCGGGGTACGGTGCGTACTTTCTCGCCTTTGGCGTTGAGGAAGGTGACTTGCGCTTCGGGGGAGTTCATGGTGATGGTGAGGTATCCTTCCTCAAGGTTGGGGGTGAGTTTGATGCGGTCTTCGGACTCGGTTGTTTCGGTTTTCTTGCTTTCGGCTTTCTGTGATTTGCCGTTATTGGAGATGTTGTTTTCTTCGGTTGAAGTTTCCCCGATGCTTTCTTCTTGGTTGTTCTCGGCCACGGTGGGTTCGGCCATTTTGTAGCCCGACAGGCAGTAGATGCCTTTTTCGTCGGTGCCGAACCAGTAGTTGCCGTTGCGGTCGATGGCAACGTTCTGATACATGCAGCGCGGCAGGTTGTCGCCGGCACGGAAGGTGTCCCAACGGTCATTGCAGTCGAAAACGGCAACGCCCCCTTCGGTGGCCATCCAAAGCAGGCCGTTGCGGTCGATGGCGAGGTCGTTGACTTGGTTGCCGGGAATGGGGCAGTTGTCGGTGTTGTAGGTTTTCCAGTTTTCCCCGTCAAAACGGCAAAGGCCTTCGAGGGTGCCAATCCATTTGTTATTGTCTTTGTCGATGGCAATGGAAAGGACGATATTGTGGGGGATTTTGGAGTTTTTGGTGGTGTAGGAAAGCCAGCGGTTGCCGTCGAAGACACAAAGGCCGTCGTTGGTGCCTATCCATTTGCGGTCGCGGCTGTCGACTACCACGCAAAGGATGAAATCGCTTAGCAAGCCGCTTTCGGAGGCGGTGTATTTGTTCCAGTTGACCCCGTCGAATTGGACAAAGCCGCTCAGTGTGACGCCGACCCATTTTACTCCGGCATGGTCGACGGCGATGTCGCGTATGTATTTCATGTTCAGACGACGGGTCTCTTCGCTGTGCTCATACCAACGGTTGCCGTTGAATTCAATCACTCCATAGTCGTCGGTGCCTATCCAAAGGGTGTTGCCCTCGGACATGAGGCAGTTGACAAACTGGTTCTTTAGTTTCTCGTTGAAGTCGGAGTAGTCTGTCCACCTTCCGTCTTTATAGCTGTTCAGTCCTTGTGTGGTGCCAACCCATACGGTGCCGCGGTTGTCGGCAGTAATGGCAAGGATGTTGTTGCCGGTCAGTTCCGAATTTTTGGTATTGTAGTTGGTCCATGTCTGCGCCGCAACGGGGATGGTGAGCAGGATGGCGGATAATATGATATAGATGTGTTTCATTTCAAGGAATGGTGTGCTGTTTTGTTTAGCTGTTTGTTCAAGTTTTGTGTTTCTCTTTCTTTGCCGCTGGGAAAAGAATATTGTTGAGTATCAGTCGGTATCCAGGTGAGTTGGGATAGAGTGAGAGGTCGGTGGGCGGGTCGCCTACGAAATGTCGGTAGTCTTCGGGGTCATGGCCGCCGAGGAAAGTCCATGTCCCTTTGCCGTATTCGCCGTGGAGGTAACGCACCTCGTTGAGGGCTTTGTTTTCGGCCAGAATCACCGCCGAGGATTTGACGCAGTCGCGCCGGAAAGCCGTGGTTTGTCCCATGAAGCCGTGGATGATGCGTGTGTGGTTTTGGGTGAGCATGGTGGGGACCCAATCCCATTTGGCAGAGAAGTCGAAGAGGGTGAAGAAGTCGTTCTTTTCGTTCACGATACGTTGACGTGTACGGTCGTCGACATCGATGGTTGAAATCTCGTACTCTTGGGGATTGGTGCTGATGCGGAAGTCTTTAAAGGCAAAGGTCTTGTTATAGTCAAGCTGGTTCTGGGCATCGGGTTGCATGGGGTCGCCGTCGAACATGACATCGCAGATGTCAACATTCTCGGCTGACAAAGCCACGTCGTAGCTGTCGGGTGCGGAACACATGGCAAAGAGGAACCCTCCACCCATGACAAAATCCCTTATCTTGTGGGCTACTGCCAACTTCAACTGGCTCACTTTGGCGTAGCCCAGTTTTGCGGCAGTGGCTTCTTGGGCGCGGACATCCTCTATGTACCATTGCTGATTACGGTAGTTGGCCCAGAACTTGCCGTATTGTCCGGTGAAATCTTCGTGGTGCAGGTGTAGCCAGTCGTAGGTGGGAAGTACTCCGGCAATGACCTCCTCGTCGTACACAACATCGTAGGGTATTTCGGAATAGGTCAGCACCAATGTCACAGCATCGTCCCATGGCAGTTTGTTCTTTGGTGAATAGACTGCAATTTTGGGTGCCTTTTGCAACTTGACGGCATCCATGTTCACCGAGGGGTCTGATATCTCGGAGAGGATGGCACTCGACTGCCCGTCGGCTATCACTTCGGCACTTACACCGCGCAAACGACATTCTTTCTCCAGTAGGTCGGCGTATTTCATCATAAAACTGCCTCCGCGGTAGTTGAGCAGCCATGTGACTTCAACCTCATGTTGCAGGGCATAATAAGCCACTCCATAGGCTTTGAGATGGTTTTTCTGCACCTCGTCCATGGGGATGAGCAGGTAACTTGCCCGTGTTGGCAGCACGGTTATCAGCATTATCAGGGTTATCAATATACACTTTTTCATGCAAATCTTCATAACGTGGAAAAGTAAATATTATTGCATTGTAAGTAGCATCCAAAATAAAAAAAAAGAGGTATGTTTTTTGCCATACCTCTTTTTTCTTCCTTGGTGCGGATAAACGGACTCGAACCGTTACGGCTTTCGCCACTAGATCCTAAGTCTAGCGCGGCTACCAATTACGCCATATCCGCATGGTTTACAATATGATTGCCTGTTTCCTTATTGTCGGAAACAGATTGCAAAGATACACTTTTTTCCTCAATAAGCATGTTTTTTTTTGCCATTGCCAAAAATAAATCCAACCTGTTGAATTCTGTTGGTGGTAATAACAGGGTAAAAGTCCCGGATAGTGCCTGTTCTGCGAAAAACAGTAGTTGTTGCCTTTATAGTATTGAGGAGAGGTTTTGAACCAACTCTTCATCGGCGGGAAGCCATTGGACAGTTTGCAGTGTCTCGGCAGTGAGCCAGCGGGCAGCAAGGTGTTCTTTCAAGGTGTAATGCCCATCGGTCAAATGGCAGAGGTAGCAGTGCATGGTGAGGTGGAAGTCGGGATAGTCGTATTCGATGGTGGTGAGGTAGCGGTCTATGGTGATGTCGGTGTCCATCTCTTCACGCAGTTCTCGGATGAGGGCCTGCTCGTGTGTCTCGCCAGATTTTATTTTGCCGCCAGGAAACTCCCACCATCCTTTCCAATCGCCGTATCCGCGCTGAGTGGCAAGGACGGCATTGTCGTCAATCAGTATTGCGGCAACCACTTCGATGTGTTTGTGCAGCTGTTTATCGGCTTTTTCTCTTTTGTGGAATATAGTCTCAGGTGAGCCGTACATGACGACTATTCGGTCGGGGTCAGGCATGGTTAGTGTGATCTCCTAAAAAAAAACTCTGTCACACAATAAATGGAGACAGAGTTTTTATCATGAAAACAAAAATTTACTTTTATTGAATGTCGTTCTTGTCGAGAGGCTGAGCCAGCAAGCCTGTGAAGTTGCCACCGGCATCAAATTCCATACGGGTGAATTTGAGTTTGTTGCCTAATCCCTTGACTTTCTGGCTGACCACTACATAGGTGTAGGGCTTGGGCTTTTTACCGTCGATGCGCCATTTGGTGTCGTAGGTGTAGACAATCATACGCTCAATCTTGTAGCTTTCGCCTTTGAATTTCTGGTCGAGGTATTTCACGATTGCGGCAGTGTAGTGTTTCTTGTCCAGCACTTTGCCACTCATCATGTGGGCATCGGAAGCCACATCGTACACCTCTTCCATTTCAACCCCTTGACGGTTGATGTAGTAAGCCACCACAAGACCGGGAGTGCGGTTGACCCATTCGGGACCTTCCACCACCTTTGAGGGGGGACAGATTTTGCCGAAATGGGCGGTGATGTCGGAGGTGGTGTCGATGCTCAGCACTTCGGGCACGTCTTCGACGGGAGCCGGACGCTTGCCACCCTTGTTGCTCTTTAGCTTGTTCAGGCGTTCGTCGTTAGTCTCTTCATCATCAGGGTTGTTGAGGGTGTAGAATTCGCGCTTTACTGCATCGGGGTCGGGGGCGTTGCTTTTCTGCAGACGGCCTCGGGGGTCGAAAATCAGCTCATTATCCTCGTAACCCACACCGGTCTTGACAATCATCATGCGGTAATAGACATCGCCGTCCATCTGTTCCACATAGTCGATGGAGCGGATGCGATAGCCGGGGTAATTGTCAACGAAATAGCGGTTCATGGCTGTGGGGCAGTCCTCGGCCTTGGTGGGGAAGGAGCTGTATTGCCAGTCGCCGTTGTGGGTGAAATAGGCCCGTCCGTTCTGTCCGTCGTAGACGAATTCAGCAACGTATTGTCCCGGTGAGCGGTACCAGGTTTTCACCTTGTAGGAGTCGTACTTTCTTTCCAGTGCGTTCAAAACCGATTTGGGCACCTGGGTCTCTTTAATCTTGGTCTGGGCCATTGATAACAACGGCAAGGCAAGAAGGAGCAAAAGAACTATCTTTTTCATCTCATAAATAAGTTTTGCCCTAAGAAACGCGATAATTAATTTTTTATTGTTTCAAAAGTTAAAAAAATATGTTTACTTTTTTGCAACGCCCTGTATCACATTGTTTACAGGGGTGTCATTTTTGTTCAGCCGAGGTTCTTTTTGAAGAGGACATCCTTGCGGTCGGGACTAATGGACACCGCCAGCACAGGCACTCCGGTGGCAATCTCAAGTGCGTCGAGATAGTTGAGCAGGTTCTGTGGCAGTGCGTTGTAGTCGGTAATGCCTTCCAGGCTCTGGCACCAACCGGGGAAGGAACGGAGCTGGGGTTTGATTTCCACCTCGTTGAATTCGAACGGTATCTCATTGGTGCGGTGGCCGTCGATGTCGTAGTCCACACACATCTTGATTTCCTCAAAATCGTTCATCACATCGGGCTTGGTGACAAAGAGGTCGGTGACCCCGTTGAGCATGCAGGCGTAGCGTAGGGCGGGGATGTCAATCCATCCGCAGCGGCGTGGACGTCCTGTTGTGGCACCGTATTCGTGTCCCAGGTCGCACAGCAACCTTCCTGTTTCGTCGAAAAGCTCAGTGGGGAATGGGCCTGCGCCCACGCGGGTGCAATAGGCTTTGCTGATACCCATAACGCGGCCGATGCGCGACGGGGCGACACCTAAGCCGGAGCAGACACCGGCGGTGATGGTGCTGGACGAGGTGACAAAGGGATAGGAACCGAAGTCGATGTCGAGCATCGAGCCCTGGGCGCCTTCGGCAAGCACTTTCTTGCCCTCGTCGAGGCATTGGTTGATGAAGTATTCGCTGCTGATGAGGCGGAACTGCTTAAGCAAGTTGAGCGAGTCGAGCCATTTCTTCTCGTATTCGTCAATCCCCATTCCGTCAATGGTGAACGAGGCTATGTCGAAGTTGAGGGTATGGGCGGTTTGCAGGTGCTGGCATTTGAGCAGCTCGTATTTTTCACGGAAGTCGAAAGCCGTGATGTCGCCGATGCGTAGACCCACGCGGGCGATTTTGTCGGTGTATGCCGGTCCGATGCCTTTCAGTGTGGAGCCGATTTTGGCATTGCCTTTTGCTTGTTCGTTGGCGGCGTCGAGCAGGCGGTGGGAAGGCAGAATGAGGTGGGCTTTCTTGGAGATGAACAGGTTCTTTGTGGCATCCACGCCTTTCTGTTTCAGTGCTTCCACTTCTATCTTGAAAATGTTGGGCTCAATCAGCACGCCGTTGCCTATGACGTTCAGTTTGTCTTCGTGGAATATTCCTGAAGGAATGATATGCAATACATGCTTGATGCCATTGAATTCTATGGTGTGGCCAGCGTTGGGTCCGCCTTGGAAGCGGGCTATTACATCGTATCCCGGAGTGAGGACATCGACTATTTTGCCCTTGCCCTCGTCTCCCCACTGGAGACCCAGCAGTACGTCTACTTTGCTCATTGTAATGTGAGTTAGATTAATATTGTTGTTTAAATATCGTATGCAAAGATACGCTTTTTTTTTCAATTAGAAATATTTTTTCTTTTACAAGTGTTTGCCGGGGGTGCTGCAAAGTGTGTTGTCGTGCGGTTTGCGGTGTGGTTGCAGGTTCGCTCGTTCACCGTTTCTTCAGCGTCAGTTCTCCCATATTTCTCCCATGCAGGATGGGAGAAATATGGGAGAAATATGGGAGAAATGGTGGGGAACGAGTGAAGGAAGGCCGGTTAGTCTTTGTCGCGGGTGTTTTTGAACCATTCGACGAATTCGGGCAGGTCGTCGAGGGGGCGGAAGCCTGCTTTGAAGGGTTCGTCGGGCATGGGGCAGAGTTCGATGTAGCCGATGAGAGTGGTGCAGTCGAATTCGCCGATGAGGGCTTCGACAGTGGTATAGACACCAATGAGGAGGTCTTCTTGGTCGGGGGTGGCTTGGTCGGGGTCGATGTCGGAGGTGATGTCGGGGAGTGCTATGCGGAGTCCTATGATGTCGGGTTCTTCTTCGTTTTCGAGTTGCAGGAATGCCATTTTGGCTGTTTCGAAACGGTGTTTTTCGAAGATGACTTTGAACCCTTTGCCCTTGGGTTGGCGGAAGGGGATGAATTCCCACCAGTCGACGTCGGGGGCGGAGTCGGTGAGTTCGACGACGTAGCGGAAGAGGTCGAAGTCGCCGTCGGCGCTGAAGGTGAGTGTGCGTCCTTGTGCGGTCTGGTCGCCCATCTCAAAGGATAGACCGTCGCAGTAGGCATTGAGTTGTTGCTGCATTTGGTCGAGCAGTTGCTGGCGCTCGGGCTGGTCGAGGTCGTTGAGCATGGTGAGGCGCTCGCTGTTGGCAACGAACCAGTTCCAGAATATTTCGGGGTGTTTGTCCATGGGTTTTGTAGGGTGTTTGTTTATAGGATTATTGCTTCTTTTTCGAGGGTTACGCCGAATTTGGATTGGATGTCGGCGGTGATGGCGTCGGCCAGGGCTACTACTTCGCTGCCGGTGCATCCGCCGAGGTTTACAAGTACGAGAGCTTGTTTGTGATACACTCCGCAATGGCCGAGGCTCCGTCCTTTCCATCCGGCCTGTTCTATGAGCCATCCGGCTGCGAGTTTGTAGTTGTCGCCTGCGGGGTGGGCTACGAGGCCGGGGTATTGTTGCTTGAGTTGCAGGTATTGTGCTGCGGGGACGACGGGGTTTTTGAAGAAACTGCCGGCGCTGCCTGTTTCTTCGGGTCGGGGGAGTTTGTTCCAGCGGACGGTGGTGACGAGGTCGGCCATTTGCCGGGCGGTGGGGTTGTTGAGGCCGGAGGCTTCGAGGGCGTCGGCAAGGCCTTTGTAGCGCAGGTCGGGGGTGAATCGGGGGTGCAGGCGGAAGGTTACGGCCCACACGATGTAGCGTCCTTTGAGTTGGTTTTTGAAAATGCTGTCGCGGTAGCCGAAGCGACATTCGTCGTTGGTGAAGGTGCGTTCCTGGCCGGTGACGGTGTCGATGGCGAGGACGGAGTGGATGATGTCTTTGGCTTCGGTGCCGTAGGCTCCTACGTTTTGTACGGGTGCGGCTCCTACGGTGCCCGGTATGGCTGCAAGGTTTTCGGCTCCGTGCCAGTGGTTGTCGATGCAGTGGCGGACGAAGGAGTCCCAGTTTTCGCCGGCGGCGGCTTGGACGAGGAGGTCTCCGTTTTCGGGGTCGTGCCCTATGAGGTGGATGCCTTTGTTTTCGAGATGGATGACGGTGCCGTGGTAGTGGGAGGAGAAGATTACGTTGCTGCCGCCGCCGAGGATGAAGAGGGGGGGGGCGGTGGTGCGGTGCTGTTGCAGCAGGGTGAGCAGTTGGTCGCGGTCGGCAACGGCGTGGTAGCTGTCGGCGGTGGCGGGTATTCCAAAGGTGGTGTATATCATGTTGCGTGTATGGTTTAGAATACGTATCCTAAGTTGAGGTATAGCCCCAGGCGGTGGGTTAGGTTGTTCCAGTTGAGGTCGAGGGAAAGTGGACCGATGGGGCTGTCGTATGCCGCGCGGATGGCGGCGCCGAAGTTAATGTGGTTGTTGCTGCCGGGGGTCGGTATCCAGTCGGCGGAGTAAATGACGTTGGGCATGAGGTAGAGGTAGGTTTTGTTGAAGAGTTGGTAGCGGAGGTCGAGGCGTGCTATGGCGACGAGGTCGTTGGCGTGGATGGGGCGGTTGAGGCCTACGAAGGCGAGTTGTTGGTCGACATATCGGCCTGGGATGGTGCCCCCCACAATGTTGTCGTACCATATCGAGTTGTGGCCGAGGACAAGGCGTGCGGCCAGTTGCGGGATGAGTGTGAGACGGGGTGATGATTGGATGTAGGTTTGTGTGGATAGACTGATGTCGAGGAAACTGAGGTCTAATTGTTTGAAGAGGTATTTGTTTTCGACGTGCCACCCTATGTCGGTTTTGGCGTAGATGCCTCGTGTGGCGAAGTAGGCGTCGTCGAGATTATCGTATAGTGCCCGGAAGAAGGTCCCGAAGTAGGCGTGGGCTTTGTAGAGTTGGAAAATGCCGTCGTAGAGGATGTTGTCGAGCGAGAAACTGTTTTGGTTGGAGTAGATGTCTTCTTCCAGTCCAAAGGCAAAGGCGAGGTTGAGAAGGTGGAATTCGGAAAGGTAGAGGCTGAAGTTATGGTGGTTGATTTTCCAAACGGTGTAGGATGCGGTGTCGTAGGAGCCGAGGTTCATGGTGCTGTTGTGGTAGCGGTAGGCAAAGTTGATGTCGCCGAGGCCTATGTTGCACCAGGAGAGTTTGGTGGCGAAACGTATGTTGTAGTTGAGGTTGGCGTCGAAGCCGAGTTTGAAGCCTGAAAGTTTTTGCTCGTTGATGCCGAGGTGGAAGAGAAGAGAGGCTTTTTCTTGAGAGTCGTAGCGGAAGCCGAGAGAGAGGAGGTGGGGTTCGGCGGGTTCAAAGTCGATGATGAGGTGATAGCTTTGTGCGGTGGAGTCGTCGGGGTAGATGTTGTAGAGTATGCTGGAGTATGCTCCGGTGCCTATGAGGATGCCTATGGCTTTTTTTATTTGGTTGAGGGTGGAGGCAGTGCCTTCTTTGAGTTTGCCTTTGTTGATGAGCCAGTGGGCGTCGGATTGGATGATTCCGCGGTAGAGGACAGAGGTGAGGAATATGGTGTCGTCGGGTGGGATGGTTTTAACGCGAGGGGCTTGGAGGGTTTTGCCGCAAGGACCGAAGGCTTCGAGCCTTTGTTTCAGAGCCATGAATTCGTCGTGGTGGGCTTTGGCACATTCGTATCCGCGGCGCACCATGGTATCGATGGCGGAGGCGGTGAAGCTGAGCATGTTGTAGCCTGTGATGTCGGGATGGAGGTAGATGTCGCAGAGCAGGCGGTTTTCGCCACGGTTGTTTTGGACGGCTATGCTGAGGTATTGCGACAGTTGTTGTGGGAGTGATTTCATTTCCTCAGGGTCGGAGGATAGTTCTTCGGCCAGTTCAACGCCTATTACAAGGTCGGCACCCATTTTGAGGCATAGGTCAACGGGGAAGTTGTTGACCATGCCGCCGTCGGCAAGCATGTGGCCTTCCCATTCCACGGGGGAGAAGACTCCTGGGATTGCCATGCTGGAGCGGATGGCTTTGGGGAAGCGTCCGTGGTCGAGGATGACAGAGTCGCCCGTGAGGATGTCGGTGGCGATGCAGGCGAAGGGGATGGGCAGTTGTCGGAAGTCGAGGGAGTCGTTGTAGCCTATGCTGAGTTGGCTGAAGAGGTTGATGAGGCTGGCGCCGTTGATTACTCCGCTGGGAAGGGTGGAGAGGATGTTGAAGGATTTTTCTTGGAAGTTGCCGGATCCGAAGGGGACAGAGAAGAGGTAGGTGCTTTTGCGGGCGCGGATGGTGGAGGACTGGTAGTAGCGGTCGACGTTGTTGCTCATGTATAGAGGCCAGTCGATGTCGGCGATGAGTTTGGCCAGCTCGTCGGGGGTGTAGCCGAGTGAGTAGAGCCCTCCGATAATGGAGCCCATGCTGGTGCCTGTGACGTAGTCGATGGGGATGCCTATTTCTTCAAGGTATTTGAGAACACCGATGTGGGCGGCACCTTTGGCACCGCCACCGCTGAGGGCTATGCCCACTTTGGGACGGGTGGGATTGGTGTTGGATAGTTGCTGAGCCTTGGCAGGGGCAAGGCAGAGGAGTGTGAGCAGAAGGAGGGTGGCCGCTTTTTTCATGGAAATGTGGTAGGTGGGGTTATTGTTTTATGATGCGTATGGTGCGAGTGTCGGAGCGGGAGAGCAGGGCCAGCAGGTATATGCCTGGACTGAGGTCTTGGAGGGAGATGGTGGTGGAGGATTCAGTGAGTTTGCAAGAGATTAGTCTGCGTCCGTGTGGGTCGTAGAGTACGGCGTCGAAGTTGTGGTCGGGACCGTCGACGACTATTGTCGCCAGGTTGGTGGTGGGATTGGGGTAGACGGATATCTGGGTGTTCCGTTCTGGGAATTGGAAATTGATGCCGGCGATGGTGTCGATATTTGTGGTGTCGATGTGAGTAGTGTCGATACTCGTTGTGTCGGTGTGGGTTGTGTCGGTGTAGGTGGTGTCAGTGTTAGCGGTGTCGGTGGTTTGGCGTAGCCAGAAACCGATGGTGTCGAAAACAACGGTTTGGACGGCATCGCGGATGATTTGAGCTTCGCGCTCTTCAATGCCGGGGTTGTAGGTGATGGATTGGGGCGACTGGCGGAAGATGAGGCTGAAGAACGAACAGGCGGCGGCATAGCTGCCGGCCAGTGAGGGGTGGCTGCCGTCGGCTGCGTAGAGACGGATGTCGCGATGGTTGGTGCGGAGGTATCTCCACACACGTCCTACCGGACAGACAGATGCATCGTAGGTGCGTGCCATGTACATGTAGCGTTCGTACAGCAGGCTGTCCATTCCTTCGTAGGTGCCGAGTGGCGGGAACACCGAGGCATTGTGCTGGTCACCGTTTTCCCTGCCCCAAGTCATGTAGAGCATGGCTTCGCCATCGGGGTTGTTGGCGTAGACCGAGTCGATGAGTTGTTGGGCGTAGGGGAAACATTCTGCCTCCACTTGGCTTTGGGGGAAGGAGGGCAATTGGCTCTGCTCTTGAAGCACCACCACGTCCCATCCGCCTTCTTGTATGAGCGACATGGAGCGGTTGGAACAGTGTTGCTGGAAGGTGCATCCTCCGGGGGTGTTGCTTTGGAAGTCAAGTCGTTGTCCGGCGCTTTCGGCAGCTTGCTGCACCATCAATGGCAGGTTGTTGACTTCGGTATAGCTATTGCCAATGAAAAGTACGCATTTGGCACTGTCTTGTGCACTGGCGAGGTAGGTCAGACAGAGGATAAAACTCAGGACAATTGTTTTTTTCATGATGTTGGTTTATTGGTTTATTGTTCCATTTGGGCCGCGTTCTTTGCGGGGTTTTCTTTCGGGAGGGATGTACCCGGGAACGAATACTTTGCGTTGGGAGAGTAGCAAGAAGCCTGACAGGACGGCTCCAAGCAGGTCGCTGACGGTGCAGCTGCACCATACACCCGACAGCCCGTCGCCGCCTAAGCGAAGGTAAATCATTGGCACCAGATACATCATCGGGATGAGGAAGATGACCTGGCGCGAGAGGCTGGTGACTATGGCTATCCAGGGTTTGTCGATGGACTGGAAGAATTGCGAGTTGGTGATGGTGAAGCCGATGAGGGGCGCCATCACAAGCAGGTAGCGCATGGCGGGGATGGAGATGGAGATAAGCTGTTCGTTGTCGCTCATCATCATCACCAGCAGGCGGGGGATAATCAATGCCAAAAGCATCCCTACAACTCCAATCCCGACATTCCATTTCATCGACAACATGTAGACATGCTTCAACCGGAGGTTGTTACCGGCACCATAGTTGTATCCAGCTATGGGCTGCATTCCCTGGCAGATGCCCAGCAGTATCATCACTACCAGCATGGCCACACGGTTCACCACTCCATAGGCACTGACGGCCAAGTCACCTCCGTAGTGTATGAGTTGCGAGTTGAGAAGTGCTACCACCGCACAGGCTGCTACGTTCATTGAGAAGGGGCTGATGCCAATGGCAAGGATATTCTTGACAATGTACATCTTGGGCTTCCAGCAGTGGCGTTTGAACCGGATGAATGATTTGGGGTTGAGGAAATGCATCACTGCCAGTGTTGCGGAGAAAGCCATGGCAATGGTGGTCGCCCATGCACCGCCGCGGATGCCCCAGCCCAAACCTACAATGAATAGGGCGTCGAGGGCTATGTTCAGCAGTGCTCCGCTGACTTGTATCCACATCGATTTGGATGCGTATCCCGAAGCACGAATCAGACCCGACAGGTTGAAGGTGAGGGTGGTGAGGAACATACCGGGAAGTACGATGTCCAGATATTCCTGGGCAAGTGAGATGGTGGTGGCAGAGGCACCGAACATGGAGAGGATGGGTCTCATGAACAGGTAGCCGGCAGTCAGGAACAGTGCACCGAAGAAGAAAGTGAGATGTACACTGTTACCCAGAATCTTTTCTGCCCAGCGCACATCTTTGCGCCCAAGGACAATGCTCATTCGTGCCGAAGCTCCCGCTCCCACCAGCGAGCCAAAGGCATGGATGATGTTCATGATGGGCAGGGTGATGGCTAGGGCGGCAAGAATGAGCGGGCCGTTTTCAGCATGACCCAAGAAAATGCTGTCAACCAGATTGTATACCGTGGCGATAATCTGTGTCACCACGGCAGGCAAGGCGTATTTCCACAGCAGGGACCGTATGTTTCGTGTCCCGAGTTCTTTGGTGGTGTCGATGGCCTCGGTGCTCATGAGGGGATTTGTTTTATCTTGTTTTTAAGGGCTGTGAAGGCGTTATAAGCCACAAAGCCGCCAGCCAGTTCGATAGACCGTTCGTCGACCATGAGGTCGGGGCGGTGCAGATTGCTGTAGGGGGTGCCGGGGATGTGGATGCCTACGCGGAAGTAGCAGGCAGGTATCTTCTGTGCAAAGAAGGCAAAGTCCTCTGCTGTCATGCGCAGGTCAAGCCAGTCCACATTCTCTTGTCCCAGAAAAGTCACTCCGTTGTCGTGTACCTGTTGGGTACATTCGTCGTCGTTGATGACGGGAGGGTAGCCGTAGTCAATAAACAGGTCACATTCTCCTCCCATGCTCTCGGCTATGCCGCAACTGATTTTGCGTATCTTCTCGTGGCAGTCGAGCCGCCATTGGGGGTCGAAGGTGCGGATAATGCCCTCCATCTTCACCTCGTCGGGAATGATGTTGGTGCGACCTTCGCCAATGAACTTGCCGAAACTCAACACTGTGGGCATCATGGGTGCTGCGTTGCGGCTCACTATTTGCTGCAAGGCCACCACGATGTGCGAAGCAATAAGGATGGGGTCGACACTCATGTGGGGTGTGGCTCCGTGGCCTCCTTTGCCTTTCACGGTCCAATACAACTCGTCGGTTGAGGCCATGTAGCGGCCTTTTTTCATGCCGATGCGGCCGAAGTCCATCTCAGGCAGGCAGTGGAATGAATAAATTTCATTGGGCATCACCTCATCGAAGAGCCCGTCGTCCATCATCATGCGGGCACCGCCGGGATACATCTCCTCCGAAGGCTCGAAGATAAGCATGATGCTTCCCTCCAGTTCTTCCTTTATGCTGCAAAGAATTTTGGCGGCACAAAGCAGCGAGCTGGTGTGCATATCGTGGCCGCAGGCGTGCATCACGCCGGGGTTCTCCGAGGCAAAGGGCAAACCAGTACATTCGGTGAGGGGCAAAGCATCATAGTCGGCGCGCAGCCCCACACAATAGGCATCGGGGTCTTTGCCGCCACGAATCATGGCCATCACGCCCGTCTTGCCAATGCCTGTCTTGGGTTCCAGCCCCATTTCCGTCAGGCGCTCGGCCACAAATGCCATGGTGCCGAACTCCTGCTGGCTCAAATCAGGGTGGCGGTGCATCCAACGCCGCCAACCCACAGCCTCTTCATGATACTGGTGGGCAAGTTGCTTGATTGTGTCGATAATATTATTCATCTTATCAACGTGTCGGTTGTTACTTGCTTTTGTATACGGCAATGCTGGTGTTTACTCCGTCGATTATTTCTATCGTGGTTCCGTTCTCCACAGTTGGGAGTAACTGCAGGCGGGTGCAGAGAGTCTCGGTGCAGATATAGTCCATGTGGCGTTTCACGGCCTCGTCCCATTCGCCGCTTTGCAGGTCGACGGTGATGCGGTCGGTGACGTCGAAGCCCTCCTTGCGGATGTTCTGGATGCGGTTCACCAGTTCGCGGGCAATGCCTTCGGCCTTCAACTCGTCGCTCACGGTGATGTCGAGGGCGACAGTCAGGCTGCCGTCGTTGGCCACCACCCAGCCGGGAATGTCCTGAGTGGCAATCTCCACATCGCTGAGCAGAATTTCTACGGGCTGTCCTTCAATGGTCAGTTCGCAACGGCCGGCAGTTTCGAGGGCGTTGATCTGCTGTTGCGAGAATGCCTGTATCTCGGCACTGATGGCTTTCATGATTTTGCCATAACGGGGTCCCAGGGTCTTGAAATTGGGTTTGATGCGCTTGACAAGGATGTCGTTGTCGGGGGCAAGGAACTCGATTTCTTTGATGTTCAGTTCTGAGCAGATGAGGTTTTGTACCCGCTCCACCTGTTGGCGGAAGCCTTCGCTTTGCACCGGAAGCATAATCTTGGCCAACGGCTGGCGCACGCGCAGGTTGCTCTTCTTGCGGAGAGAGAGTCCCATGGAACAAATGTGCTGAGCCAGTTGCATACGCTCCTCAAGAGCCTTGTCGATCATCTCAGTGTGGATGGTGGGGAAAGCCACATGGTGTACCGACTCGGCGTTAATGCGGTGGGTGACGTTGTTCAAATCCAAGAACATGCGTTCGCTGAAGAAGGGGGCGATAGGCGACATCAGGCGTGCCAGTGTCTCCAAGCAGGTGTACAAGGTTTGGTAAGCCGAAATCTTGTCGTCGGTCATCTCGCCTTTCCAGAAGCGGCGGCGGCTGAGACGTACATACCAGTTGCTCAAGTTGGCGTCCACAAACTCCTGTATCGCGCGTCCGGCCTTGGTGGGTTCGTAGTCGGCAAAAGCCTCGTCCACGTTCTTCACCAGGGTGTTCAATTCACTGAGTATCCAGCGGTCTATTTCGGGACGCTTCTCAAAGGGCAGGTCGGCCTCTTTGTATTCAAAACCGTCGATGTTGGCATAGAGGGCGAAGAAACTGTAGGTGTTGTAAAGTGTGCCGAACAGCTTGCGGCGCACTTCGTCCACACCCTCCACGTCGAATTTCAGGTTGTCCCAAGGCTGGCTGTTGGTAATCATATACCAGCGGGTGGCGTCGGGACCTTGCTTGGCCAATGTCTCGAAGGGGTCAACGCCGTTGCCCAAGCGTTTGGACATCTTGTTGCCGTTCTTGTCCAGCACCAGACCGTTGCTTATCACGTTCTTGAAGGCCACACTGTCGAAACACATGGTGGCTACAGCATGGAGGGTATAGAACCAACCGCGTGTCTGGTCCACGCCTTCGGCGATAAAGTCTGCCGGGAACTGGCTTTCCTTCAACTCTCCGCCCATGTAGTGAATCTGGGCGTAGGGCATGGCACCGCTGTCGAACCATACGTCAATCAGGTCAGGCTCGCGCATCATCTTCTTGCCCGAGGGCGACACCAGCACCACATCGTCGATATAGGGTCTGTGCAGGTCATATTTCTCCTCGCGGTAGGGGTTGCTCTTCATGAAACCGGCGGCCACGGCTTTGTCAATCTCCTTACGCAACTCCTCAATGCTGCCGATGCAAATCTCTTCCTTGCCGTCCTCGGTGCGCCAGATGGGCAGCGGGGTGCCCCAGTAGCGGCTGCGGCTCAGGTTCCAGTCCACAATATTCTCCAACCAGTTGCCAAAGCGGCCAGTGCCGGTGGCTTCGGGTTTCCAGTTGATGGTCTTGTTCAGTTCAATCATGCGGTCGCGCATGGCCGTGGTGCGGATAAACCAGCTGTCCAGCGGGTAGTACAGCACGGGTTTGTCCGTGCGCCAGCAATGGGGATAGCTGTGGGTGTGCTTTTCGCTCCTGAACAGTTTGCCCTGCTCCTTCAGCATAATCACCAGTTCCACGTCAAGGCTCATGTCCTTCTCGCCCTTGGTGGGGTCGTAGGCGTTCTTCACAAACTTGCCGGCATACTGGCCGTAGGTCGTTGTGTCCACATTCTCTTTCACCCATTCGGGGTCAAGGTCTTCCAAAGTCCAGAATTTGCCGGTGCGGTCCACCATGGGGGCCTGCTTGCCGTCGCGGTCATACATCAGCAAGTCGGCAATGCCGGCCTTCTTGGCCACACGGGCGTCGTCGGCGCCGAAGGTGGGGGCGATATGGACGATACCTGTACCGTCCTCGGTGGTGACATAGTCGCCCAAGATAATGCGGAAGGCCTCGACTTGCTCGGCGGTACGGTGGCTCTGCTCAGCAGCATTCACCACGGTCGGCTTCACCCAGGGGATAAGCTGTTCATAGGCCAGACCCTCCAGGGCAGTGCCTTTGCACTCGGCTATCACGTGGCCGTGCAGCAGCTTCGACTTCTCGTCGGGTTCGCCTTCGGTAAAGAAGTTGCCAAACAGAGGCTTGGCCAGTATGATGTTGCAGGCCTCGCCGTTGTAGGGGTGAGTGGTCTCCACCAGCACATAGTCGATGGTGGGGCCCACACACAATGCCGTGTTCGAAGGCAGTGTCCACGGTGTGGTAGTCCAAGCAATGGCGTAAGTGGGAACACCCGATTTGTCCGACAAGTTTGACAAGTCCGACAAAATCCTAAACAGCGCCACGCAAGTGGTGTCCTTCACATCGCGGTAACATCCCGGCAGGTTCAGCTCGTGGCTCGACAGGCCTGTGCCTGCTGCGGGGCTGAAAGGCTGGATGGTATAGCCCTTGTACAGGAGTCCTTTGTCATAAAGCATCTTCAGCAGGAACCACAGTGTCTCGATATACTCGTTCTCGAAAGTGATATAAGGGTGTTTCAGGTCCACCCAGTAGCCCATCTGCTTGGTCAGCTCGTCCCACAGGTCTTTGTATTGCAGCACCTCGGTGCGGCAAGCCTGGTTATACTCGTCCACGCTGATTTTCTTGCCGATGTCCTCCTTGGTGATGCCCAGCTTTTTCTCCACGCCCAGTTCCACGGGCAACCCGTGGGTGTCCCAGCCTGCCTTGCGGTCCACAAAGAATCCTTTCTGAGCCTTGTAGCGGCAGAACACGTCCTTTATCGTGCGGGCCATCACATGGTGGATGCCCGGTTTGCCGTTGGCCGACGGGGGACCGTCGTAGAATACATAGGCCGGATGCCCTTCGGCAAGCTGTTGTCCTTTCTCAAAAGTCTCATTCTCTTCCCAAAACTTGCGAATTTCCTCGCCAATCTGGGTCATGTTAAGCTGTTTATACTCCTTGTAGCTCATATATAAATATATAGTTTTTCTATAAAATGCACATTAATAAATGTTTGCGCCTGTGGGACGCAAAAAACTCAAACTGCAAAGATACAAAAAAAATTCATTTCTTCCCGATATTTCTTCCTCTTTGCTCAACAAGGTTTCTTTTTTCTGCCCCTAAAGTGTTCCTGACAACATTGTGCTGCGCGTCTCTTCCCCGGCAAATCGAAAGGGAGTAAGTGGCGTTTCGTAAGGATTATGAACCCCACGACAGCCACCCAATCCGTTCGGGGGGGTGGCTGTCGTGTCCCTTGTCTTGATTATCGAGGTCCTTTAGTTTTTCACCAGCCGTTTTGTGGCGATGCCGTAGGGGGTGTGGATGGCCACTATGTATGTGCCTTTGGGCAGGGCGGCGATGTCGATGGTGGCGGCGATGCCGCAGGCCTCCTGCTCCGCCACTTTGTGCCCGTTGAGGTCGTAGACGGCAACGCGGCTCAGCCTGTACGAAGATAATACATTCACCACGTCGTGTGCAGGGTTGGGCATCAGCTGGGTGAAGCGTGACAAATCCCCTTCATTTTCATTGTCTATTCCGTCAGGTTCTCCGGGACCATGCTGGTGGTAAATCTCCACTTCGAAGGGGCTGCTCCAGTCCCCAAACTCATGTGTAACACTGCAATAAGAACGTACCAGGGCAAAATACACCGTCCCAATCTCAAGCCCTGTCAGGGTCACCGTGGGGCTGCTGACGGTGAAGAAAGAGAAATCCTCCCACTGGTCTGTTATCTTGCCGAAGGCCACCTCCCACGGGCCGCCATCGCCCGAGTCCCACATCAGCGTCGCGCTGCTGTCAGTGCGCTCCGCCACCCGTATATTTCTCGCCTCATGGCATAATGTCGTGTCAAACCCCGGCTCGATTATGGGGAAGAAAGGATAAGCAAGGGAATAGTAAGAGTAGGTAATAGGATCCGTAGAAGAATCACGCATAGATGCAGCCTGTAACGACCTGCGCCACTCGTGATTGCGATACTTTACCCAGGTGATGCAGGTGCTGTCGATGGTGGTGTTAATATAATAGGGCGAGATAATATTGTAGTATCTTGTGGGATTGTGATCCCACAGCCACATATTCTCCCCCAAACTGGGGTTTGCGGGAGGGGCAGCCCAGCTGATACTCCCCTCGTTGTTGAGTGCCGTGCTTGCCACTACAAACGAGTCCTCCACCACCACGGGAGTATCAAACATCACTTCATACAATGGCAGCACAGGGTCTCTTTCATAGTTTGCAATCAACGTCCATGGCATATTTGGATTTGTGAAATTAAAAAAACCCCAATCCAAGGTATCCTCCGGTGGAAGGTGTATGAATCGGTGGGGATATTCTATTCTCCAGGGGACTGATACCAGTTTCATCAGGCCGGTGTCGGTGGGTTTATACAATATGGCTGAGTCGGTAATTCTCCCTTTCAGAGTGGTGTCGCGCGTGTTAAGGAAAAATAATCCTGGTTCCATTTCATGTGAACGAGGAATATCGTAATAGTGCATAAGCGCACTCGTTGTGGTGTCCATGGGTCGCTGCATATAGGCACAGACAGCTATGCCGACAACTTTTATTGGTCGGTCGGCAAACATCTGTATCCCGCCGATATAGTTTCCATCGCGATGTCTGAATGTCCGCATCTCTGAAGTAATCCCTCTTTGAAACATAATTAAATCATATCTATGAATATGCCATCCTGTATCCGAATATTCTGGGCTGATAGGCCAGCAATTGAGGTATGTGTTGTTGTTGAAATAGTCAGTATCTGGTGCGGTCAATGTATCCCCCACAGGCCGTTGCGCCCACGCAACGCCTGCCACCGCAAGAAACATATAGATAAAAAAATATATTCTTTTCATAATTGATAATATTTTAGGTTTGTTATTAATAAGGTGTTTATTTGTTGTAGGTCAATACAATATGGGTTGTTTGTCGCTCACAGACGATACTTTTCTTATTCGCAAACATACATTTTTTTTTTATATATAAACTCTTCTTCTCACAATTAACGCTATTTAACATTTTGCCGTCTGCTTTTGTTTTTTATGCTTTTGGTTTGCCGGGGGGGGGCAGGGGGCGTTCTGCCTCCAATCAGGTTCGTTTGTTTCTCGCTTTTTTGACGGTTGTTTTACACTTGTTTTTCACTTTTAAAGTGTAAAACAAGTGGGGAAAAAGTGTAATACAAGCGGCAAAGGGTTGGGCGGCGGGTGTCGGTGGCGGAATGAAACAAGTGGAGTGGTTTGTTGGATGTGGGGGCTAAGTGTTGGTTTTCAATATGATGGTTTATGGATTGGGGAGAGATTGGGAACAAGCACACCGCACTCTGCGCGGGGGCAGGGTGCGGTGTGGATATGGTGCTGTGATGCTGTTAGCGGATGAGGAAGGAGAACTTGGAGAAGTTCTTGAGGGCGATGCCGGTGCCGCGAGCCACAGCGCGCAGGGGGTCTTCGGCAATGTGGACCTGGAGTTTGGTCTTGGAGGAGATGCGTTGGTCGAGGCCGCGGAGCAGTGAGCCGCCGCCGGCCAGATAGATGCCGGTGCGGTAGATGTCGGCAGCCAACTCCGGCGGGGTGGCCGAGAGGGTGTCGAGGATGGCCTGCTCGATGCGGGCGATGGATTTGTCGAGGGCGTGGGCAATCTCTTTGTAGTTGACGGAGATTTCCTTGGGGAGTCCGGTGAGGAGGTCGCGTCCCAGGGTGGGGTAGTCCTCGGGGGGGTCGTCGAGTTCGCTGACAGCGGCGCCGACTTTGATTTTCACTTGTTCGGCAGTACGCTCGCCGATGACCATGTTGTGCTGTTTGCGCATGTATTCCACTACGTTCTCGTTGAATTCGTCGCCGGCCACGCGGATGGAGTTGTTGCACACTATGCCGCCGAGGGAGATGACGGCGATTTCGGCGGTGCCGCCTCCGATGTCGACAATCATGTGTCCTTCGGGTTCGAGTACGTCGATGCCGATACCTATGGCGGCGGCCATGGGTTCGTGGATCATGCGTATCTCTTTGGCTCCGGCTTGTTCGGCACTTTCGCGCACAGCACGTTCTTCAACGTTGGTGATGCCCGAGGGGATGCAGATGACCATGCGGAGCGACGGGGGCATGAAGGAGCGGTTGATGTTGGTCATGCCGATGAGTTCGCGGATGAGGTGTTGGGCCATCTCGAAGTCGGCGATGACACCGCCGCGCAACGGGCGGACGGTTTCGATGTTTTTGTTGTCGGTTTTGCCTGCCATCATCTGGGCGCGTTTGCCGACGGCGATAATACGGTTGTTGTTGCGGTCGACGGCCACGATGGAGGGTTCGTCGACGACTACCTGGTCGTTGTGGATGACAATGGAGTTGGCGGTACCCAGGTCCATTGCTACCTCTTTGTTAAAGAATGAAAATAAACCCATTTATACTATTATGTTTTGTTCGTATGATGTTTCACTTACTATTGTTCGCTTGTACGCAAAAGGGGGGAGAAAGTTTCGTTTAGTGTTTGAAATGCCTGTAGCCGGTGATGGCCATGCCCATGTGGTTCTTTTCGCAGTAGTCGATGGAGTCTTGGTCGTGGATGGAGCCGCCGGGGTGTGCCACGGCGGTGATGCCGGCTTGGTGGGCAATCTCCACACAGTCGGCAAAGGGGAAGAAGGCGTCGCTGGCCATGACAGCGCCGTTGAGGTCGAAGCCGAAGGACTGGGCTTTGGCGATGGCCTGGCGCAGGGCGTCGACGCGCGAGGTCTGGCCTGTGCCGCTGGCGCAGAGTTGCCCGTTTTTGGCTAAGACTATGGCGTTGCTCTTGGTGTGTTTGACGAGGATGGTGGCGAAGGCGAGGTCGGCGGCTTGTTGCGCGGTGATGGGGGTGGAGGTGACACTCTTGGCCATGTCGGCGGCGGTGGGGACAACTGTGTCGCGGTCCTGCACCAGGATGCCGTCGAGGGCGTTGCGGAACACCTGCGGGCTCATCTTAAAGGCGTTGCGTTTGAGGATGATGCGGTTCTTTTTGCCACGGAGCACGGCGAGAGCATCGTCGTCGTAGTCGGGGGCTATGCAGACTTCGAAGAAGATTTTGTGCATTTCGTCGGCCACCTCTTTGGTGACGGTGCGGTTGGTGACCAGCACGCCGCCGAAGGCGGAGACGGGGTCGCCGGCCAGGGCGTCGGTCCAGGCTTGGAGCAGGGTGGGACGGGTGGCGAGGCCGCAGGCGTTGTTGTGTTTGAGGATGGCGAAGGTGGTGTCGGCGTAGTCGTCGATCAGAGCACAGGCTGCGTCGATGTCGCCGATGTTGTTGTATGATATTTCTTTTCCGTTGAGTTTGGTGAAGCAGGCGTCGAGGTCGCCGTAGTAGCAGCCTTTTTGGTGGGGGTTTTCGCCGTAGCGCAGGGTGTTGGCGTGTGAGCCGCTGAGTTTGAAGACGGGCAGCTGCTCCTGTCGGTTGAAGTAGTTGAAGATGGCGGTGTCGTAGTGGGAGCTGACGTTGAAGGCGTAGGCGGCGAAGCGGCGGCGCTGTTCGAGGGTGGTGGCACCGTCCTGCTCGGTGTAGATGTTGAGAAATTCTTGGTAGTGGTTGACGGCGGGTACTATGACCACGTCGTTGAAGTTTTTGGCGGCGGCACGGATGAGGGAGATGCCTCCGATGTCAATCTTCTCGATGATGTCCTGCTCGGGGGCGCCGCTGGCCACGGTGGCTTCGAAGGGGTAGAGGTCGACGATGACGAGGTCGATTTCCGGAATTTCGTATTGTGTCAGTTGCTCTCCGTCGGAGTACATGTCGCGACGGCTGAGGATGCCGCCGAAGACTTTGGGGTGAAGCGTTTTGACACGGCCTCCGAGGATGGAGGGGTAGCCGGTGAGGGATTCGACGGCTACGGGTTCGATGCCGAGTTCTTGGATGAATTTCTGTGTGCCGCCGGTGGAATAGATGGTGACGCCTTGGCGGTCGAGGGCTTTGACGATGTCTTCAAGACCGTCTTTGTAGTAGACGGAGATGAGGGCTGATTTTATCTTTTTAGGTTCCATTATTATTGTTTTTATGTCCTAAGTGTCTATATAAAGTACTGACAATACATCACTTGCGTGATATATTGTATAGTTGCTTGCAAAATGCAAATATACATATAATTCTTGAATTATACACAGATACGTGAAATAATAACACGATTTTTTATGAATATATCATTGGTGAACTTGTGGTAATGTGTCGGAAATGTGCTTTTTTCAGAAGGGATATACGGGGTTCCGGATACCCAAGGGAGTCGCTCTCAATAACGAGGGAGAGGAGGGTGCTTCCCTCCGGAAAGATGGACACACATTGCATGTGGGGTTATTGAGAGTGCGTGCCGCTGGCACGGTTTATCCCAAATCGGTCATTAGGGTTTATGGCAGATTAGTATTTGTTTCGAGCAGATTGGCCGCATCGCTGGCGAAGACGTAGCGGGCTACGGCGAGACAGGGATGTGGACAAGATGCCGAAAGAAATGCTGATATGTCATAAACAGACCTAAAAAAGCGAGAAAGGATA
>JAFXMW010000037.1 GCA_017530105.1 Bacteroidales bacterium | reverse complement strand
TCGCTGACGATGGCGCGGTTGTCGCGCAGCAAGGCGTTGAGGAGGGAGGATTTGCCCGCATTGGGACGTCCGATGATGGCCACAGGGATGCCGCGCTTGAGGGCGTTGCCCATGTGGAAGGAGTCGCGCAGTGCGTTGACGCGGGTGCTGGTCTGGGAGACCAGCGAGAGGAGTTGGCTGCGGTCGGCAAACTCCACATCTTCGTCGCTGAAATCGAGTTCGAGCTCGAGGAGGGCGGTGAGGTCGATGAGTTGTCCGCGCAGTTGTTCCAGCTCTTTGGCATAGCCCCCGCGCAGTTGGCTGACGGCAAGGCGGTGGGAGGCGGCATTGGTGGAGTCGATAAGGTCGGCCACGGCCTCTGCCTGTGAGAGGTTGAGGCGGCCGTTGAGGAATGCCTGTCGGGTAAACTCGCCGGGTTCGGCCAGTCGGGCACCGCTGTCGAGGAGTGCCTGGAGGAGTGTCTGCTGGATATAGAGTGAGCCGTGGCAGGAAATCTCCACAGTGTCGTCGCCGGTGTAGGAATGGGGAGCGGGGAAGGTGGTGACAATGGTTTCGTCAAGTACTTCCTCGCCGATGCGGAAGAGGGTGTAGCGGGTGCGGGCATTGTTGCCGGGGAGTTGGCAATGGCGTGCGGCAATGGTGAAGGCTTCGGGTCCTGAAAGCCTTATGACGGCGATACCGCCGATGCCGTGGGGGGTGGAGATGGCTGCTATGGTGTCCATTGTTTAAAAGGTTAGGGGTTGAGTGTCGGTTTGTTGTCCTGCCCGTCTTCCTTGTCGGGGCGGGCTTCGGTGGGTGTGGTTCCGGCAATGTAGGCATCGCCGAAGAGCGAGGTCATCTCCTCGTCGGTAAGGCCGAGGTCGTGTTTCATTTTGTACATGTTGGGATGGCTGATGACAAGAGGCAGCACCAGCAGCATGGTAAGCATGAGCAGTGTGGTGCGGCTCATGAGGATGATGAGAACGCACTCAATCACCACAATCAGCAGGGTGCCTGTGAAAAGGTTGGAGATATAGGAGTGGTAGCCTTTCAGTTTGTCGTCAAGACTGCCGAGCTGCTGCAACCGGGGAGGGGTGCGGCGGATGGTCAAAAGATTCATGGTTACGGCCAGGACGGCCAGGATGGTTCCGGAAATTAGCATCCACATGACTACGTTGGGCTGTTGGTAGCTGATGTGCCAGGGGCTGAAGTGGAAAACGACGACAAGCATGATGACGACAATGGAGCCATAAAAGCCCCAGTTGGCTGTGCGGCGTATTTTGTGGATAAGTTCTACTTGATTGTTGTTTGTATTGTTCATTGCTGTATGATTTTATCTTTAAGGAAACGTGCGGTGTAGGATTCGGGATGGGTGACGAGGTCTTCGGGAGTGCCGGCAAAGACCACCTGTCCGCCTTCGCGTCCCCCTTCGGGACCCATGTCTATCACCCAGTCGGCCACCTTGATAATGTCGTGGTGGTGCTCGATGACAATGATGCTGTGCCCGTGTTCGATGAGGCTGTTGAAAGCGGAAATGAGTTTCTGTATATCGTGGAAATGGAGTCCCGTGGAGGGTTCGTCGAAGATGAAAAGTTTGGGCTTTACAGCTTCGCCCCTGATGAGGTAGGAGGCCAGTTTGACACGCTGTGCCTCACCCCCGCTGAGCGAACTGGAGGACTGACCGAGCTTGAGGTATCCAAGCCCGACATCCTGCAGGGGCTTGAGGCGCGACACTATGGTTCCTTCTTCGGCAAAAAACTCTATGGCTTGGTCGACGGTCATGTCCAGCACCTCTGAGATGTTCTTGCCATGGTATTGCACTTCGAGGGTCTCTTCTTTGAAACGGGTGCCGTGACATTCCTCACACGGCAGGTGGAGGTCGGCCATAAACTGCATCCCCACGGTCACGTAGCCTTCGCCTTCACACACCTCGCAGCGACCGCCCTCGGTGTTGAAGGAGAAGTAACCTGGCTTGTAGCCCCGTGCTTTTGCCAACGGCTGGTCGGCGTAGAGCTGGCGTATCTCGTCGTAGGCTTTCATGTATGTGGCGGGATTGCTGCGGGTGGAACGGCCTATGGGGTTTTGGTCCACCATTTCCACACCGCTGATGCGCCCTATGTCGCCCGTAATGCCTGCACAGCGCCCCACATATTCCGGCACCCCTTCAAAGCGTTTTTCCAGCACATCGAAAAGCACCTGCTTGACGAGGGAGGTCTTGCCCGAGCCGCTCACACCCGTGACAACGGTCAGCACTCCGAGCGGGAAATCGACGTCGACGTGGCGCAGATTGTTGCAGAAAGCTCCGTGGACGGTAATACGGTCACGCCACCGGCGGCGCGACGAGGGCAGTGGGATGGTCTTCTTTCCCAACAGGTATTGGGCGGTGAGAGACTGCTTGGGAGCCGAGGCGACAAGCTCCTCGGGAGTGCCTGCAAAGACCACTTCGCCTCCCATGCGACCGGCTCCGGGACCTATGTCGATGATGTAGTCGGCGGCACGCATGATGTCCTCGTCGTGTTCCACCACAATGACGGTGTTGCCAAGGTCGCGAAGCTGTTTAAGCACTTTAATCAACTGGGCGGTGTCGCGCGAATGGAGACCAATGGAGGGTTCGTCGAGGATATACATGCTGCCCACCAGCGAACTGCCCAACGAGGTGGCGAGGTTTATTCGTTGGCTTTCACCACCGCTGAGGGTGTTCGAAAGACGATTCAGTGAGAGGTATCCCAGCCCCACATCCAACAGGTATCCAACCCTGTTGTTGAGCTCTATCATCAGGCGGCGTACCACTTGCCTCTCGTGGTCGTTGAGGACGGGGTGCCCGTCGGTGCCGTCTCCCTCGATGGCTTTCAACCATTCGGCAAAATCGGAGACAGGCATGTCGAGCAGCTCCGTGATGGAGCGTCCGCACACCTTCACGTATGAGGCATCTTTGCGCAGGCGTGTGCCGTTGCAGTCGGGACAGGTGGTCTTGCCCCTATAGCGCGACATCATCACGCGGTATTGAATCTTATAGGCCTGGCTTTCCACCCATTTGAAGAACCCGTCAATGCCCTCCCACGAGCCCGAGCCGTGCCATAGCAGGTCGTGCTGCTCGGGGGTGAGGTCGCAATAGGGGGTATGGATGGGGAAGTTGAGCTTGGGCGAAAGACGGATAAAATGGGTCTTCCACTCTTCCATCTTGTCACCCCTCCAGCACACCACGGCATCGTCGTAGACGGAAAGCGTTTTGTTCGGCACCACCAGGTCCTCGTCTATTCCAATCACCGAACCATACCCACCGCAGGTGGGACAGGCTCCGTAAGGGTTATTGAAACTGAAGAAATTGGGGTTGGGCTTCTCAAACACTATACCGTCGGCCTCAAAGCGGTTGCTGAAAGAGGCTGTGGTGGTGTCGTGGTTTTCGGGGTCTTCCGAGGCCACAGTGCAGTTGCCTCGTCCCTCGAAAAAGGCTGTCTGTACCGACTCGGCTATGCGAGCCGTCTGGTCATCGTCGCCGTGGCGCACCTGTATGCGGTCGACAAGCAGGGTGACGTCTTCGCTTGAAAGGTCGTTTGCACGGTCGTTCTTGGGCAGTGTGGCCAGATAGTCCTCAATGCGCACTATGGTGCCCTTCACGGCAATGCGCATGAAACCCTCTTGGTGCAGCATCTCCAGCTGGGGACGCAAGGGGTGCTCCTTGTCCAAAAGCAGGGGGGCGTAAAGGGTTATCCTTGTCCCGTCGGCAAAGGAATAGATATAGTCCACCACATCGCTCACCGAGTGCCGTTTCACCTCCACCCCCGACACCGGTGAAAATGTGCGCCCGATGCGGGCAAACATCAGTTTGAGGTATTCATACAGCTCGGTGGTGGTGCCCACGGTGGAACGCGGGTTGCTGGTGTTTACCTTCTGCTCGATGGCCACTGCCGGGGCAATGTTTTCAATCAGGTCCACTTCGGGTTTCGACATGCGGCCGAGAAACTGGCGGGCGTAGGACGACAGACTCTCCACATAGCGCCGTTGCCCTTCGGCATAGAGGGTGTCGAAGGCCAGGCTCGACTTGCCCGAGCCGCTGAGGCCGGTAATCACTACCAACTTTCCCTGTGGTATGTTCACAGAGATATTCTTCAGATTGTTGACCCTGGCACCGTGTATTTTTATCATCTAAGAACTAATTATTAAGATTTGTCGACTTTTAGCATATCATTTGCAAAATTACTATTTTTTCGCGATATGTCGAGAAAAAACTTTCCGTTTCCCAAAAAAATACTATCTTTGCAATACTACTTAGGAATTGATAAAGACTATAACGCTCATTCTATTAATAAGTAAAACCGTGAAATACAAGATAGCGATTTTGATAATGCTGGCTTTCCTGCCTTTTCTTTCGACTTTTTCTTCATGTCACAAGGAAAAGCCGGAACGCGGTGTAACATCACCTCCCGAAGGCGCTCTCCCAGGACTATTCACCGTCGACAGGACGGGCAATCAAGTCTGGCTCTCGCGGGGCAATCTGCAATACCAGGCCAGCAGCGGCCAATGGCGTTTTGCACCCCATCAATATAGTTATCTCGGCGATGCCAACACAACCATCGGCGACACCTTGGGCGGTTGGATTGACCTCTTCGGCTGGGGCACCGGCCTCAACCCTTGCGACACCTCGACCCAGATGGACTACTACCAGTTCCACGACTGGGGCAGCAACCTCGAAGGGGATTGGCGCACTCTGACTATTGGAGAGTGGAAATACATCCTGTCCGAAAGGCCGGGAGCCGATAGCCTCTGCTCCACAGGCAGTGTGGACAGCCTGCACGGGCTGATACTCCTGCCCGACAAATGGGTTCTTCCCTCGGGATGCACATTCCGCAAGGGCTTCGGCAACGACCCCAACGACTGGCAGCACAACCACTACTCCTTCTCGCAATGGTCGCAGATGGAGGCCAACGGAGCCGTCTTCCTTCCGGCGGCAGGGCATCGCTGGGGCCGCAATGTGGGCAGGGTGGGCGTTTATGGCAACTACTGGTCTTCCTCGTCCTACTATGTCAACAGCTCCTTCCATCTCGGATTCTACGCCAACGGTGCCGCCGAGGGCTACAACTACCGCTTCTATGGCCAGAGCGTCCGTCTTGCAGTGGACCGCCGCCGCGAATAGCCCCAAGGATTAATAATCCGCTACTTTCCTTTCACCCCAGACTCTCCCGAGTTCGTTTTCACCCCGGCCACCGGCCCGTCGTCGCTTACCCCCATCGTCTATTTTTCGCCGATACAAGCACGATTGTTCAACGTCACTTTAACGATATTCTATCGTTGAAATATCGTTGATGTATCGTTGAAGTATCGTTGAAATGGTGTTGAAAGACGTGCTGAAGGCTGGACAAACGATATTACATTTACGATTGTACTATCTTTCTTGTTCAAAAGCATCCGTCGGGCGTGCAGACGCGGGGCTTGCGGTCGTAGTTGCCGAAAGAAGACCAGTCGGCGGTGTCGCGGTGGTCGAAGTCGAGGTCTTGCACTCGGAGGGGCTTTGGCTGTGGGAGCAGTTCGGGGTAGACCTCTTTGTATAGCAGTTCGTACAGACGTTCGTAGTTGGCAACTACCACTTTGTTGGAATACTGGCGGTATTCCAGTTTCAGCTTGCCCTGTGGGTTGACCACGAACATACAGGGTATGCCGTCGATAACATCTTCCAGCTCAAACTGGCTGTCGAATACATACTGGGCGATGTTGAGGAATCTGTCGTCGGCACCGGTGCAGAAACGCGGGTCGTCGTCGCGGAGGTAATACATATAGGGCGTTTCGATGCCGTACCGCTTGAGGTATTTGGTGTTGTTGTATTTGAGCGACGCGCAGTTCTCCAATACGAAATACCAGCGCACGTGTGCTGTGTCGGCGTCGTAGAGTTGGTTGAAGACAAGTTTCATCTGCTCCTGGCAGGGGCCGCAGCAGTGGCTGTAGAAGACCACCACCTTGTAATGCGTGGTGTCGTCCTTCATCAGGTGTTTCAGGCCGTCGGCGGTCAGCGGCCTTTGGTCGGTGTACTTGTGTGCGTTGGCGATGTCGCTGGGTTTCTCAATGCAGACCTTCACCAGTCCGCATCCGCCGAACAGCAGCGCAGCGGCGAGCATTACGATTGTCAGTTTTGTCCTTTGCATAGATTTTGTTTTTTCAGTTCTATATAATAGTAGTCGCAAAGGGTGGTGAAATCTTACAGTTTTTTTGAAAAAAATCTGCGCTGAAGTAATTATCTCCAATCAGTCTGATGACCGATTGGGGATTAAAGAATAAGCGCACTCCAATGTGTTGAAGTGCGCTCTTTTGTTATCAGTGAAAAAACACTGTTAGAGTTTGTCGTTGGAGCCGAGGACGTTGACAATCTTGTGGATGTACATCTTCTTCATGCTCTCGCGGGCAGGTTTGAGATACTGGCGCGGGTCGAAGTGGTCGGGATGCTCTGCCATGTGTTTGCGGATGGCGGCGGTCATGGCCAGACGGCTGTCGCTGTCGATGTTAATCTTGCAGACGGCGCTCTTGGCGGCTTTGCGCAGCTGCTCTTCGGGGATGCCTACGGCTGCCTTGAGGGCGCCACCGTTGGCGTTGATGATGTCAACCTCTTCCTGGGGCACGGAGCTGGAGCCGTGGAGCACGATGGGGAATCCGGGGAGCTTCTTCTCGACAGCTTCGAGTACGTCGAAGGCCAGGGGAGGAGGCACGAGACGGCCGGTCTGCGGGTCGACGGTGCACTGCTCGGGTTTGAATTTGTAGGCGCCGTGGCTGGTGCCGATGCTGATGGCCAAGGAGTCGCAACCGGTGCGGGTGGCGAAGTCGATGACCTCTTCGGGTTTGGTGTAGTGGCTCACTTCGGAGGCTACTTCGTCCTCTACGCCGGCCAGCACGCCGAGTTCGCACTCGACGGTGACGTCGTACTTGTGGGCATATTCTACCACCTGACGGGAAATCTTGATGTTCTCCTCATAGGGCAGGGCGCTGCCGTCGTACATCACGCTGCTGAAGCCCATGTCGATGCAGCTCTTGCAGG
>JAFXMW010000036.1 GCA_017530105.1 Bacteroidales bacterium | reverse complement strand
GACGCCGTGGGCCGCGCCCGCAGCCGTGGAGGTATGAGCAATGCCAACGACGAGCGCGAGAACACGCTGAACCAGCTGCTTACCGAAATGGACGGCTTCGGCACCAACAACGGCGTCATCGTGATGGCCGCCACCAACCGTGCCGACGTACTCGACAAAGCCCTGCTGCGTGCCGGACGCTTCGACCGTCAGATTTATGTCGAACTTCCCGACCTCGAAGAGCGTAAGGCTATTTTCGATGTACACATGCGCAACCTGAAGTTGAACGAAGATGCCGGCAGCGAAGGCTGTGTCGACAGGGATTTCCTGGCCAAACAGACCCCCGGATTCTCTGGAGCCGACATCGCCAATGTCTGCAACGAAGCAGCCCTCTGTGCTGCCCGCAAGGGTAAGAAAAAAATCGAACGGCAGGATTTCCTCGACGCTATCGACCGCATTGTGGGAGGACTGGAGAAACGAACCAAAGTGTTGACGGAGCACGAAAAAAGGGTGGTGTCGTACCACGAAAGCGGACATGCCTCGGTCAGCTGGCTGCTGCGTTGGGCCAACCCGTTGATTAAAGTCACCATTGTCCCTCGCGGCAATTCGTTGGGAGCCGCCTGGTATCTGCCCGACGAAAGGCATCTGACCACCTACGCACAGATGTTCGACGAGATGACCAGTCTCATGGCCGGACGTGCCGCCGAAGAGGTGGTGTTCGGCGAAGTGGGGACGGGCGCATTGAACGACATGGAGCGTGCCACCAAGATGGCTCAGTCGATGGTGGTCTACTACGGCATGAGCCCCAAAATCGGCAACATCAGTTTCTACGATTCTTCGGGACAGGCCGACTATGGTTTCACCAAACCCTTCAGCGACAAAACCGCCGAGGTGATCGATTCCGAGGTGAACCGTATTGTCGAGGAAGCCTATTCCCGTGCCAAAGAGATTATCGTGTCCCACCGTTCCCAGCTCGACGAGCTGGCTGGCCAGTTGTATGAGAAAGAGGTACTCTTCCGCGACGATTTGGAGAGGATTTATGGGTCACGTGTGGCGGATTTGGAAGCCAAGAAAGCCCTGGAGGAAAAAACGGATGAATCCACAAAGGAATTGTCCGGGAATAATGAAAATGATATAGAAGCATGAAAACATTTTGGATACGTACTGCCAGTGCGACAGTTTATGCCCTGCTCTTCCTCGGCTCCATCTATAGTGGACGCCTCGTAGGGGAGATGTGGGGCACGGTCATCCTGTCGGCCTTTGCCCTCTTTGTGGCGTTGGGCTGTACATTCGAGTATTACCGCATTGCCGAAAAGCATGGGGCACGTCCCATAAAGCCGTTGGGCTACGCATTCAGCACTGTTACTATTGTGATGTGGGCTGTTAACCAGTTGTATGATGGCCCTGTTTTCGAAATGGATGTCCTGGGTTGGATACTGCAGTTGTCATTGGTGATTACGCTTGCAGTCCAACTCTGGCGCAAGACCGAAAACCCCTTTGCCGACGTGCTGCACACGTTGCTCCCCATGCTTTATGCCGCCGCACCGCTCTCGATGATGCCATATCTGCACTATTCAATGAATGTGCTGGTAATGTGTATTATCATGGTGTGGGTGAACGACTCGTTTGCCTACATGGGTGGCTCGTTGGTGGGCAGGCACAAGATGTGGCCTCGCCATTCTCCCGGCAAGACGTGGGAAGGAACCGCCATCGGTGTGGCTGCAGCAGTGGCCGCAGGTCTGTTCATTGGTCCGCTGTTTAAGACTCAACTGGTGTGGTACGACTGGTTGATTCTGGGACTTGTATGTAGTGTTATCGGTACCTTGGGCGACCTGGTCGAGTCCATGCTCAAACGGTCGGTGGGGTTGAAAGACTCGGGCAACATCATGCCGGGTCACGGAGGTTTCCTCGACCGTTTCGACAGCCTCCTTTTCATTCTCCCCGTTGCCACCGCCTATTGTTACCTCATGGTTCACTAAGTTGTAATTTTTAATCTCAAACCCATGTATATCCATAAAGAAGGACGCAAGCTTATCGGGGTGACTTTCGCAATAGTGATGGTCATCTTCACAGCCATGATATTCCTTGTCCATCACTGGACATTCTTCCATGGCCTTTTTATCGCCATCCTCTTTGCACTTTGGGTGGCGGTTGCCCTCTTCTTTCGCATCCCGCGACGGGTCTTCACCGACGATTCGCAACGTCTTATTTCTCCAGCTGACGGAACGATTGTGACCATCGAGGAGGTGGAAGAGAAGGAGTACATCAAAGGCGAGTGTATCCAGCTGAGTGTCTTCATGTACGGCACCGATGTCCACGTGAACCGCTACCCCTGTGACGGCACCATCGAGTACTACAAATACCACCGAGGTAACTACTT
Organism: Bacteroidales bacterium; assembly: GCA_017530105.1. Lineage (GTDB taxonomy): Bacteria > Bacteroidota > Bacteroidia > Bacteroidales > P3 > Colimorpha. Next base: position 45,434 of record JAFXMW010000036.1, on the reverse strand, counting down.
TGTTGCATCCTATCCCAAAGCCAGCGTCCTCAACGAGCGCACCACCGTGGGACTCCGTCTGCCCGACGGGCAGAAAATCGTCCTCCGTCAGGTGGCCGGAACCATGGCTCGACGTATTGTCTGCTACGCCCGCGAAGGTGAGCAGGTGAAACAGAACCAAGAGATGGGCTTTATCAAGTTCGGCTCACGTGTCGACATCTTCGTCCCCAAGCACTTCCTCATCGACGTCGACGTGCAGGACACTGTGCGCAACGCCATCTCGCCCATCTGTACCATTATGCCGGAACCCACGGCAGAGAACCCAGCCCCTCAGGCCTAACCTTGCAGCGTGATGTCGATAGGGGGGCAGATACTGTACGAAGACAACCATCTTATCGCTCTGAACAAGCTGGCTGGTCAGATTGTTCAGGCCGACAAGACTGGCGACCTCTGCTTGGCTGACCTGTTAAAAGATTTCATCAAACAGCGCGACAACAAGCCGGGGAACGTCTTCTGCGGTGTAATACATCGTATCGACCGCCCTGTGAGCGGAGTAGTGCTCTTTGCCAAGACCAGCAAAGCCCTCAGCCGCATGAACGAGTTGATAAAACAACGCGATTTCCGCAAAATCTATCGTGCTGTGGTTACAGGCAAACCACCCTCGACACAGGGACATCTGGAAGATTACCTTGTCCGCAATCAAAAACTGAACAAAAGTTTTGTGACACAGGGCAACACCCGTCCCGATGCCAAACTGGCTTCGCTTGATTACCGACTGCTTGCATCCTCGCGTGGGGGCTACCATTTGTTGGAAATAGAATTGCACACCGGCAGGCATCATCAAATACGCTGCCAACTGGCGCATATAGGTTGCCCCATCAAAGGAGACCTGAAATACGGCGCTCCCCGCTCCAATCCTGACGGGAGTATCTGCCTTCATGCCTTCAAGGTTGAGTTTGAACATCCCGTCAAACACGAGACTATCACCATTACCGCTCCTCAACCCTGGGAAAACATGTTTCCCGATAAAACAGAATAAGAATCAAAAAACAGATACAATTATATGAAAAGACAAATCTTTGTATTATTGTTGGGCGTTGTTTTGCAGACCTCCTTATCGGCGCAAAACATCGTAGTCGGGCAAAGTGACAATTCCTCTGCCGTTTGCCAATTTAACCTTGAGAATGTCGACCTCTCCACCATTCAAACAGCAGGGCAATCCTTCACTAACCTGTCCTTCGATGGCTCAACACCTTCCGTCAAGCTTGGTACCCCCAATCTGCCTATCTTCTCTCAGATTGTTGAAGTGCCTCTTTGTGCTGATGTCAAGGTCACCGTTTCACAGGTTCGTACCAAAAGCCTGGGACCCGTTGCTGTCAACCATCCAGTGGTGCCTGTGCAACCCTCCCCGTCCAAGTCCGACACATCACCCTTGCCCTTTGTAATGGACAGTGCCCTCTATGCTACCGACTCTTTCTACGCTCTTCCTGCTTCGTGGGTTGAAAAACTTGGGGTGGCTCGCGACCGCAATTTAATCATGCTACGTGTCTCGCCGGTGTCATACAACCCTGTGTCTGGCGAAATACAGGTAATCAGTTCTATGACCATTACCTTGACCTATCGCGAAGCCGATATGGCCGCTACCCAGCGGATGCACTCGCTTTACTATTCACCCGACTATTCGGTCGGACACAATGTCCTCTCGGTCCTTCCGGCCACCAAGGAAATCCGTCGTGCTGCCCCCTTGCATTATCTTATTGTTTCGCACAGCAGTTTCCGCGACCAACTTGACACTTTTATCAACTGGAAGAAACGCCAGGGCTTTATTGTCTCCGTGGCCTACACCGATGACGAAGGTGTCGGCACTACCAACACCAGCATAGCCAACTGCATCAAGAGCTACTACACCCATGCTACCGAGGAGCTTCCTGCCCCCACCTATTTGCTTTTGGTGGGCGATATCGAACAAATCCCGGCATTCTTCGCCAATTGCGGCTCTCCTGCAGAAAGCCCCACCGCACATGTCACAGACCTTTATTACGCCTGCTGGACCGAAGGCGACCATATCCCCGACTGCTATTATGGACGCTTCTCGGCTCGCAATGTCGCCGAACTCACTCCGCAGATAGAAAAGACCATTTACTATGAACGTTACGATTTCGATGACGACAGTTACCTGAACAGGGGTGTTCTTATCGCAGGAGTGGATAGAAGAAATCCTGGCGACAACGCCTATAAATATGCCGACCCCGCCATGGACTACATGGCCTCGTACTACATCAATGCCCCCCATGGCTTCACCGATGTCTATTACTACAAGAACAATACCTCCTTTGCTCCCACAGGTGTCACCGTTACCGGCAGCAGCCATACGACCGCAACCGAAAACGCCTTGCGCCAACTCTACAACCAAGGTTGCGGATGGATCAATTATAGCGCCCATGGGTTCGACAATGAATGGTCTATTCCACGATTCACCAACGAACATGTGGCTGCCATGAGCAACAACAACATGCCATCCTTTATGATAGGCAACTGCTGTCTGTCGGGCAAATTCAATTCCTTCAATTACGATTGCTGTTTTGGCGAGGCCCTGTTGCGCAAAGAGGGCAAAGCCGGTGCTGTGGCCTATATTGGCGGCACCAACTCCACCTATTGGGGCCCCGATTTCTGTTGGTCGGTGGGCGTCCGCACCAACATCTCCAACACCATGAACACCTCATACGACACCACGCATCTTGGCATGTACGACCGGCTTTTCCACACCCATGGCGAACCTTTCTCGGCATGGCATACCACTGCCGGCTCCATGATTACGGCTGGCAACATGGCCGTGGAAACCTATGGCATTTACTCCTATTACTATTGGGAGATATACGAACTCTTTGGCGACCCGTCGCTCATGCCATGGTTAGGTGCTGCACCCGACATGGTGGTTGAAGCACCCTCTGTTATCGGGGTCGGGACACCCGCCGTCAGCGTCACCACAGTCCCCTATGCATACGTTGCCCTTACCACTTCCGGAGAACACGATTTCATCAGTGCCGCGTATGCCGATGCCAATGGTGCGGCCACGCTCGAAATGCCCGATGACTTGGATACCGGCAGATACGAACTTGCGGTATGGGCACAAAACCGCAAACCCTATTTCCAGGATGTGGAAGTAGTCGTCCTCGACGGCCCATTTGCCGTCATAACCGATATTCAGCCTGTACTTGGATACATCGCACCGGGTTGCACAACAGCCTTCAACGTCAATGTTGTCAACATCGGCAACCAACCCACCGCTCAGGGAACCATAGTCCTCGAATCAGCCTTTCCGGGAGTAGTCACAGCCCAACCCCAGGTCACATTGCCCGCCATAGCACCTGGCGACACACTGGTTATTTCCGATGTCTGGTTCTCCTTCTTCTCCGAAGAGCTTACCGACCAGGCTGTCGTGCGTTTCAATACCTCGGCAAACTTTGGCGACCTCAATTCGTTTAAACACATGCGTTTCACTGTGGTTGCACCCAAACTCTCCATTGTTCAGGCTTCTGCCTCGCCTCTGTTGATGTCCGATTCTTCCTCCACAGTCCTTTGCCGTGTCGTAAACAAAGGTCATGCATCCACAGGCGACCTCACTTTCACCCTCATCGACCACTTCGGTTTCACCACGGGAAACATCCCCTCCCTACACGCCGGGAACATCCTGCCCGATTCGTCATGTCTGCTCACCTTCCCGCTCACCATGGCCTCCGACATACCCAACACCAACATCCCCTTCGTCCTGCAGGCCACCGATGGACAGACCACATACAATGTCGGAGAAATACTGCTCCGTGCCAATGTTGTCGAGATTGAAGACTTCGAGACGGGCGACTTCTCCCGTTTCAACTGGGCGCAAGGGAGCAATCCTTGGGTAATCACCTCCACCAACCCCCTGGCGGGACAGTACTCCGCTCGCAGTGCCATGAACCAGCCCAACCAGTCCGAATCGCGCTTCTCCATCTTCTGGAACTCCACACTCGACGACAGCATCAGCTTCTACTACAAAGTTTCAAGCGAGGAGGGATATGACATGTTCAAATTCCTTATTGATGGGCTTGAGGTGGAATCGGCCTCGGGCGAGTGCGATTGGAACAGGGTGTCGTTCCCCGTGTCCGCGGGCACACACAACTTCGCTTTCAGCTACAGCAAAGACTACTACGGCGCCGAAGGCAGCGACTGTGCCTGGGTCGACAATATCCGTCTCCCCTTTGGCGGCCAGGTCTGCCTGATGGTCAGCGACACCGTGTGCAAAGGAACCCCCTACACCTTTGCCGACGGCACCGTCTCCACCGACCGTGTCGGTGTGGTTCACGACCACAACACCATCGATGGTCACCCTGCCTACCTGTCGCTCTATGTTGTCGACCAACCCGAAGTGCAGATTGACGTTCTCGGCACTCCCCGTTTGGGTGAATGTGTACTGCTCAAAGCCACAGGAGCCGATACTTACCTGTGGAGCACAGGCGACAGCGCCGATTGTATAGTCGTCTGTCCCGGGGAACGCAGCCGCTACTCGGTTACCGGATGCCGCCACGCGTGTTGCAACACCCATGAAGTTGTTCTGCTCGGCATCCGCCAGCCTCAGACCCTCTCGCCCGTCACCCTCCGTCCCAATCCCGCTTCCGACCGCGTCACCCTCTCCGCCACGCATATCCAGAGCGTGCAACTCATCAACCTGATGGGGCAGGTGGTGATACAGCAGCGAGTCGATGCGCCGACACATACCCTTTCGCTTCAAAACCTGCCCAAGGGTGTCTATTTCGTCCGGGTTGAGACCGGCATTTCCGTCTGCACGGAAAAATTAATAGTTAAATAATATCGAGTTATATGCCAATGAATCAGCCAGATATTTGTCTGGCTGATTTTTTTTCTTCATTTTTTTATTGTTTTGTCTATAAATTAGTGTACTTTTGCACATCAAAAATGAATCGTTTCGGGTTCATCCGGCTCGCTCGGATGCCCCTTTTAATTAATAAACAAACTCGCTCGGATGAAAAACAAATATTATGATCTGGTCGACCAGACTTTCGACTTTCCGCAGGATGAATTCCGCACCGAAGAGGGCGAACTCTATTTCCACGACATCCCTCTTATGGAGGTAATCAAGCAGTACGGCACTCCCCTGAAGATTACCTACCTGCCCAAAATCACGTCGCAGATTCAACGTGCCAAGCGTATGTTCAACGTGGCTATTGCCAAGACCGACTACCGCGGCACTTACAATTATTGCTATTGCACCAAGTCCAGTCACTTCAGCTTCGTCCTCGAGGAGGCTTTGAAAAACGACATCAATCTCGAGACCTCTTCGGCTTTCGACATCAACTTGATTCAGGAGCTCTATTCGCAAGGACTCGTCGACAAGGACATTTTCATTGTCTGCAATGGCTACAAGCGGCAGCAGTACATCGAGAACATCGTCTCCCTTTTCAACGACGGATTCACCAATGTGGTGCCTGTGCTGGACAACAAACATGAATACTTCAACCTCGACTCGTTGCTCGAAAGTCCCTCGCAGCCCATGAAACTGGGCATCCGCATCGCGTCCGAAGAGGAGCCCAAGTTCGACTTCTACACCTCGCGCCTGGGTATGCGCTACAGCGATATTGTCAGCTTCTACGAGGAGCATGTGAAGCCCAACAGGAAATTCACCTTCAAGATGCTCCACTTCTTTATCAACACCGGAATCCGCGACACGGCCTACTATTGGAACGAGCTTTCGAAATGCGTCAATGTCTATTGCGACTTGAAACGTGTGTGCCCCGAACTCGATTCGCTCAACATCGGCGGGGGCTTCCCCTGCAAGACTTCGCTTGCCGCCACCTACGACTATGAGTATATGGCCGAAGAGGTTCTGGCGCAAATCAAGAACATCTGCGCCAACCGCGATGTCGAGGAGCCCAACATCTTCACCGAATTCGGCAGTTTCACCGTGGGTGAAAGCGGCGCCACCCTCTACAGCATCCTCGACCAAAAGCAACAGAACGACCGCGAGATGTGGTATATGATCGACAGCTCCTTCATCACCACCCTGCCCGACACCTGGGGCATCAACCAGCGTTTCATCATGCTCCCCATCAACCATTGGGACTGCGAATACCAGCGCGTATTCCTTGGCGGGCTCACCTGCGACAGCGAGGACTATTACAATGCCGACTCGCATGCCAACGCCATCTTCCTCCCCAAGCTGCAGAAGGACGACCCGCTCTATATAGGCTTTTTCCACACCGGAGCCTATCAGGAGAGTCTCGGGGGCTACGGCGGCATCCAGCACTGCCTCATCCCCGCGCCCAAACACATCATCATCGACAAGGACGAGGACGGCGAATACGTCACCAAGCTCTTCGCCAAGGAGCAGAGCCACAAATCCATGTTGAAAATCCTGGGCTATTAAGCCCCGCAGGGGGATGGACAGGGGACCGCCCTGCCCTCCCCTTAGCGGTTTATCCATGGTTGTATTACACTTGTTTTACACTTTTAAAGTATAAAACAAGTGTAATAAAAGTGCAAAACAACAGGTGTTGTTTCGGCTTCAATTAAAAAAAGGGGAACGGTTGGAAAAGGCGGTTGTGCAAGACTCCGTTTCCTAACCGTCCCCCCGCGCGCTTTGTCCTGTAGTCGGAATGGGGACTAATTGTTGTAGATTTCGTGCAGCTCCACTTCGTAGATGACGGGGGTGTAGGGCGGGATGCCGTTGGCTCCGGTCACGAGCTGGTGGGGGAAATAGAAGCGAAATTTGCTGCCGGCGTTCATGAGCTGCATCCCGAGCAGCAGGCCTTCGAACATGGGGCGCCCAAGGACGTGGACGACGGGGTCGCGGTGGCCGTAGGTCTCTTCGATGGTTTCGCCCGTAACCATGTTGATGCCTTTGAAGTCGAATTTGATGCGTTTGCCCACTGTGGCGACGGGGCCGTGGCCGGGTCGGATGACTTCGTAGTAGTAGCCCTCGGGGGCTTTGGTCAACGATGGTTTTTCGGACTGGAGTCGGGCAAAGAGTTCCGCCTGCTGCTTGTCGGCATTTTGCTGCTGCACCTGGTCGTTTTGGCGGCTTTGCAGCGAGGCGAGCATGGCAAGGTATTGGCAGGCGTCCTGGTAGTCTTGCATGCCGAGGGGTTGTTTGTCCCCTTTCATTCTGCTTTTGAAGGCTTGAAGGACGATGTCTTGGTCGAATTGGTAGAAGTTGCTCATGGCTGTTTCGGCAAGGCTCATGCCCATGGCCCAGCTGAGGGTGTCTTGTTGGTTGTTGAGTTTGACATGTTCGGCCTTGGTGCCGCACGATGCCAGCATGACGACCGTTGCGACGGCGATTGGAATGAGGATGTGTTTTTTCATAATTGAGAATTGAGAATTGAAAATTAAAAATTAAATTTTCATAATTGAGAATTGAGAATTGAAAATTAAAAATTGGGGGTTATTTGCCCCGCCCTTGGAAGATGATGCCGACGGTGTAGATGAGTATCTTGATGTCGGTGGTGATGGACATGTTTTCCATGTAGAGGAGGTCGTATTTGAGCCGCTCGCACATCTCGTCGACGGTGCTGGCGTAGCCGTATTTCACCTGCCCCCAGGAGGTGATGCCGGGTTTGATGCGCTGGAGGAGCAGGTATTCGGGGCAGCGTTTGACAATCTGGTCGATGTAGAACTGGCGTTCGGGGCGGTAGCCAACGATGGACATGGTGCCTTTGAGGACGTTGTAGAACTGGGGTATTTCGTCGAGCCTCACTTTGCGCATGAAGCGCCCGAAGGGAGTGATGCGGGGGTCGTCGTCGCGCGAGAGGGCGGGTCCGTAGGCTTCGGCGTCGGTGTACATGCTGCGGAATTTGTGCATCTTGAAAGGTTTGCCTTTGTAGCCGATGCGTTCCTGTGCGTAGAAGACGGATCCGGGGCTGGTGCATTTGACAATGATGGCGGTGAGGAGGAAGACGGGACTGAGGAGGACGAGCGCGAGGAGGGCGAGAACCACGTCGCAGATGCGTTTGACACTGTATTGCCATTCCTCCATGAGCCGGGTGTTGATGGTGATGAGGGGGGAGTGGAAGATGCTGTCGACGCGCACCATGCCGAGGATGATGTCGCGGGCGTCGGGGGTGATTTTGATGATGACTTCGCCACATCCGTCGAGGGTGCGCAGGATTTGCTGGATTTGTTTCTGCTCGTTGTCCTCGACGGCGATGATTACCTCCTCGATGTCGTGTTCGGCAATGAGGCGCGGCACGTCGCAGATGGACCCCAGGCAGGGCATGACGGCGGTGAGGCGTCCTTCGGCGTGGCTGGCGCCTGCCGACTCCACTTCGACGTATCCGGCAAAGATGTTGCCGGAGTATTTTTCCTGGTTTTCGAGGTCGAGGTAGGTTTGGTAGGCTTTGCTGTGGCTGCCGATGAGGAGGGTGGGGAATCCTGTCTGGCGGTTGTGTACGCGGTGTACGGCGCGGGAGGTCTGCACCAGCCGGCACGAATAGGTGAGGATGAAGTGCACCATGAGCAGGAAGAGGAGCGAGAGGTAGTAGTTGTTGTACCGTCCCACCTGGTCGTCGATGAGCAGGGCGAAGAAGAGCACCACTACGCCGATGAGGGAGGCCGTGGCGGTTTGCTGCAGCTCTTTGAGACGCGATTTGCGCAGGACGTTTTTGTAGGTGCCCTGCAGGGCATAGAGCGCCAGCCATCCGAGGGGTACGATGACCAGCCCCCGCCACAGGTTGGCGTCGGCAAACACTTGGTTCAAGTCGCCCACGCGGAGGTTTTCGAACCCTATTTTCCTGAACATGAACAGCAGCGCCCACGCAAGCATGGCGCTGAGCATGTCGAAAACAATATATCGTATGGTTGCCCTGCGGGCGCGTTTACGTGTCGGATTTTTCCAGTTGTGTTGAGTGTTCAAAGCTATAATGAGAATTGAGAATTGAGAATTGAGAATTGAAAAGTGTTATATCGTGATGATTTTTACGTTGTCGAGGTATACTTTGCCGCCCTTTTTGTCGGGGTTGGCCACTTGGAAGAAGATGGTGATGGGGGTGTTGTAGCTGAATTGGCTCCAGGTGCGCCCCAGGTTGATATAGATTTTCTGCCATTGGGTGTTGGGGTAGAGCCCCATGATGGCTTTCGACATGAGGCTTCCCGTAGAGGAACCGGGGAAGCCCAGCATGTTGAGGTAGAGTTCGAGGTCGGTGTGGTAGTCCATCTCGAGGTACAGCATATCGGTGACGGCGGGGGAGAGGTTGGCGGGGATGGAGAAGGTGTAGCTGAGGACGCTGTCGGGCACGGTCACGCAGCCGTAGCCTTGACCCGTGCGGGCTCCCTGCGGGTCGTCGTGCACCCAGGTCATGTTGCTGTCGAAAATGGAGGAGAAGGCTGTGGGCTCGAAATAATCCTCGACGAGGACTTTCATGCGCGAGAGCGGGAAATAGTGCCCCTTCAGAGTCCATTGGTTGTTGTCTTTGTCGAAGCTGCCCAGATTGGTGATGCTGTCGGCGGCCACCACGACATTCTCCAGCTTGATGGTCTGGTAGTAGGGATAGGCTATCCGCGTGCCCGCGATGCCGTTCTGCTTCACCACGGGGACTATGATTACATATTCGATGGCCCCCTGGTACAGCACCGGTATGGTGAAGGGGAGTTGGAACACCCCCAAGGTTGTCTCGGCGGGGTCGCCTTTGAAGTGGCATATCACTTGCGCCGCATCGATAAGCGAAGTGTAGAACCCCGCTTCGGACGAGGGCGCGTTCTGCGATTGGGGAGCAATGTCGATACGGTCGAGGTGAAGGTAGGCGGGTACCTCCACTTCACCTTGGAATCTCTTGCACGAGTTGACACAAAGTGCTGTCAACACGCACGAAAGCATCAGAAGAGTTGTCTTTTTCGAAAAAATCATACGCATAAATAACGCCTTATTGTTTTTTTTAGTATCTTTGCATCGAAAAAATATGGCTTATCATGAAAGAATTATCAATGCATGTGTATGATTTAATGGAGAATTCAACCGCTGCCAATTCTTCAGAAGTCAGGCTTACTATCCGCGACAGCATCAAGGACAACGATTTCCACTTCGTGATAGAGGACAACGGAAAGGGGATGTCGCCCGAATTTTTGGCGCGGGTGACCGACCCCTACACCACTTCGCGCACCACGCGCAAGGTGGGGTTGGGTTTGCCTCTTATTAAGATGAATACCGAGAACTGCGGCGGGGGCATGAAACTGACCAGCCAGGTGGGCGTAGGCACACGGCTGGAGTTCTGGTTTCAGCACAACCATTGGGACCGCGCGCCCATGGGCGACCTTGCGGGGACGCTGGTGATGCTGGTGTCGCAGCATGAGGACATCCATTTCATCATCACATACACCACCGACGACGGGGAGTTCATCTTCGATACCGACGAGATTAAGGAGGCTTTGGGCGGCATGAGCATGAACGACATCACTATAGTGAGGTATCTGAAAGAGATGGTGAAAGAGAACCTCGCCGAAATACATGCCAACGAATAGGCTATGAAACGGATTGGTGTTCTCAGCGACACTCACGGCACCGTCCCCGGGCAGGTCTACACCTTCTTCAAAGACTGTGACGAAATCTGGCACGCGGGCGACATGGGGAGCGGTGTGCTGGAGGAACTCCGCGGGTTCAAGCCCCTGCGGGCTGTCTACGGCAACATGGACGACTTTGCTCTCCGCTATGAGGTCCCCGGCACGCAGTTGTTTGCCTGCGAAGGGCTCCGTGTGATGATGACCCATATCGGGGGTTACCCCGGACACTATCCCAAGGAGATACTCAAAGTGTTGCAACACGAAAAGCCCGACATCTTCGTCTGCGGCCACAGCCATATATTGAAGATAATGTATGACCGCGATTTGAACCTGTTGCACATCAATCCCGGCGCTGCAGGGCGTGTGGGTTTTCACAAAGTGTCCACACTGGTGCGCTTTGTGGTTGACGGCACCCCTAAGGATATGGAGATATTGGATTTTGACAAATTCAAAGTCGGGGAGTAAACGGTCGAAAGCGGCGGCGCTATTTCCTTGCCTTGGGCTTCAGCTGTGCCAGAATGACGCCCGCCACAACAATCACCATGCCCAAGGGTTTCGACCACGATAGTTGCTCCTGCCCGATGAGCAGGGCGGCAACCAGCGAGAAGACGGGTATCACATTGGTGAAGATGCAGGCGGCGGTGGCCCCGAGCCGCGCCACGCCCACATTGTAGAAGACGTAGGCCAGCGTGCTGCAGAACACGCCCAGGATGAGCAGCAACACAATCATTTTGGGCGAGTAGGAAAGCAGCGGCAGGTTCCCCCCGTCGGCAAGGAGCATGAAGGGAATGAAATAGAAGCATCCAATCAGATTTTGGTAGGCCGTGATGGTGAAGGGTTTGTAACGCCCCACTAATTTCACTAACAGGATGGTGAACACCACGGCAATAAGCACTGCGCCAAACAGCCAAGCCAGTCCGGCGGGATTGGCGTCGAGGTTGCCTTCGCCGCCCCACAGCAGCATGACGGCAAGACCTATGAGCGACATCGCAATGCCCACCAGAGTCATGCCCTGCAGCCTCTCCCTGTACACGGCGGCCATCCCAAAGGGGACAAACAGGGGGATGGTGGCCACAACAATCGAGGCCATGCTACCGCTCACCAGCTGCACCCCGCTGGTCTCGCAGATGCTGTAGATGAACGGCTCGCACAACGCAAGGAGCAGGAACCATTTCAAATCGCCCTTCCGGATGCGTTCCAGTCTCTTTGTGAGAAAGAGAAACGGAATGGTCACCACCGAGGCTAAAAGCAACCGGAATGTGAGGATGATGAGGACAGTGATATGCGGTTCGGAGACGAAAAGCTCCTTCGTCATGATGAAGCTAACACCCCAAATAATAGAGGCTAACGCCAGCAGAGGGTATACTATTGATTTTTTCATTGCGGCTGCAAAATTACACAAAAAAAATAGATTACCATTTTTTTGAAGTTACCTGTTGTGTGGCTTGCCTTTGTCTTTTTGGCGGGTCGCCACGGGGTGGGGGCTTTAGAGTTTGTAGTCGTGGATGCCTTCGCGCTCCTCGCCTTGATAGAGGACCATGGTGCGCAGCAGGGTGCCGTGGGGCAGGTGCAGGGGTTCGGTGTAGACCGAGGATTCGGGGGTGGGCTGGCTTCCGTCGGTGGTGTAGTAGATGTAGGTGTCGGCCACTTCGGTGGTGATGGTTACCAACAGGCCGTCGCCCTGGGCGGTTTTGGTGACTATGGGCGTGAACGAGCCGGGGCAGAAGTGGTAGCCCTCGGAGGCCATACGCTTTTTGTGGGTTTCAATTTTGTTGCGGAAGCGGCTCCAGTCCTTCCTGTCGGGTTGGGACCACAGACATTCGGCAAAGGCGCAGAGGCGCGGGAGGAGCAGGTATTCGGCTTGGTCGTAGGAGTTGACGTAGTCGGTCCAGAGGAGACAGAGGCCGCCCCACACGTTGGGTTGGTGGCCGGGGGTGAGCCCCCGGGGCATGGGGTCGAAGCGATAGGCTTGCCGCAGCGGGAGGTAGAGCGGGAAGGCGGCGGGATGGTTGGAGGAGTCGGTTTGGTAGGTGTCGAAACTGCAGTATTCGGGGGGAGCGGCAATCATGCCTTGCGCCAGGCGTGCGGCGATACCCGCCACGCTGTCGCCACGGGTGGCGGTCACCACGGCGTCGGGGGGCAGGGGCCCGCAGTCCAGCATTTCGTCCCAGCCGATGATGCGTTTGCCTTTGCGCGAGAGGTGTTCGGCCACTTGGTTCACAATCCAGCCTTGCAGTTCGGTTTCGCTGGTGAGGGCGAGGCGGCGTTTCAAAGCCTGGCATTTGGGGCATTGTTCCCACGAGTCGGTGGCGACGGGGCTGCAGCCTATGTGGATGTATTCGCCGGGGAAGAGTGCGGCCACTTCGTCCATGACTGAGTTGAGGAATGGGAGCAGGGTGTCGTTTCCGACACAGAGGACGGCGGCGGGAGGCCAGCAGGGCCCGACGGCCACGGTGAGGGGCTGGCCGTTGCAGGAGAGGTCGGGATAGGAGGCCAGGATGGCGCTGCTGTGGCCGGGGAGTTCGATGGAGGGTATGATTTCGATGTTGCGTTGGGTGGCGTAGGTCACCAGTTCGGCGATTTCTTTCCGGGTATAGTATCCACCATAAGGAGTCTCTTCGCCAAGGCGTTGCGGAGGGGCGCTGCCCCAAGAGTAGCCGCTGCGGTCGGCACGCCACGAGCCGATGCTGTTGAGGGCTGGATGGTGTTCTATTTCGATACGCCAGCCTTGGTCGTCGCTGAGGTGGAGAATGAGTCGGTTGAGTTTGTAGGCGGCCATGATGTCGAGGTGTCGTTTCACCTCGTTGACGGTCATGAAATGCCGGCATACGTCGAGCAGGCTTCCCCGCCAGGGGTAGCGTGGCCGGTCGAGGATGGTACATTCGGGCAGGGTGATGCGGGAGTAGGAGGTGGAATGGATGTCGGGGGGCAGCATCTGCGCAAAGGTCTCGAAGGCGTAGAGGAGGCCGGCCTCGGTGTTGGCACTGATGAAGACCCCTTCGGGGGCTACTTGGAGCAGGTAGCCTTCGTTGCCCAGTTCGGGGTTGACGGTGTCGTTGATAGAGAAAAGGATGCAGTCGCTTTCGGGTGTGCCCACAAAAGAGGGTCGCACATGCATACGGCGCAGCGAGTTGGCGATGTATTTTGCCGTGGGTGTGTTGCGCCCGAGGTTTTCGAAACAGAGTCGGGTGGAGGAGGACAGGGTGTAGGAACGGCCTTTCTGCACAAAGTATTCGGGTTCGGGGATGATGGAGAACTCGGACACCTGTACTTTCTTGCCGCACGATGCCAGGGTGAGCAGCAGTGCGAGGAGCATGGCCTTGGAGTATGTAAAACCGTGTCGCTTCATGGTGCAATTAATAAAATGCAAAATTACAAAAAATATCTGTTTCAACAACAAAGCCTGCGGGCAGTTAAGAATAATTAACGGCTGAGAGGTGCGGCCGCTGTGGGGGGAGGGCGGTTTTGAGTTGTTTTTTTTATAGGATGTGCAATAAAAACAGTTTGGTGGCGTTCTCGTTAAAAAATAAAATGTTATGTCTCAGAATTCTCTCAAAAGGCTTTTCACCGACACGGTAATATATGGTTTGAGCAGTATTGTCGGACGCTTTCTCAACTATCTGCTTGTGCCTTTGTACACTTACAAGATTGCTGTGTCGTCGGGTGGCTACGGAGTGGTGACGGAGTTGTATGCCTACACGGCTTTGATGCTGGTGATACTGACTTTCGGCATGGAGACGACATTCTTTTATTTTGCCAACAGGTATAAGCGTATTGCCGACAAAGTGTTCGCCACGTCGGCTTTGACGGTGGGGATAGTGTCGGCGGTGTTTGTCGCCCTGTTGTTTGCGTTTATCGGGCCGGTGTCGGGAGCGATGGGCTATTCTGAACATCCCGAGTTTGTGGAGATGATGGGTTGTGTGGTGGCCCTCGATGCTTTTCAGGCCATTTTCTTTGCCTTGTTGCGGTTCGAGGGGCGGCCGTGGAAATTCGCCGCCTTGAAGCTGGCGTTCATCATCGGCAATATTGGATTGAATCTGTTTGTCTTCCTGTTGGCCCCGAGGCTTTGTGTGTCGCATCCGTCGTTGATGGGATGGTACAATCCCGATTATCAGGTGGGCTATATCTTTGTGGTGAATTTGATTTGCACCTCGGCGGTAACCTTGGGTTTCCTGCCCGAGATGCGAAAACTGAAGTGGGGTATCAACGGCAAGTTGGTGGTGAAGATGCTGGGCTATACGTGGCCGTTGCTTTTGTTCGGTATTGCGGGCATCTTGAACCAGGTGGCCGACAAGATTTGCTTCAAGCATCTGTTGCCGGGCGACGAGGGCGAGGTGCAGTTGGGGATATACGGCGCGTGTGTGAAGATTGCCATGATAATGGCCATGATAACACAGGCTTTCCGCTATGCTTATGAGCCTTTTGTGTTCGGTGGTAGCCGCGACCGGGACAGCAAGGAGAGCCAGGCCTCGGTGATGAAATATTTTGTGATGTTCGCTTTGCTGGCGTTTCTGGTGGTGATGGCCTATCTGGAGGATGTCTTGAAGTATATTATCAGCCCGGGTTATTGGGAGGGGTTGCGTGTGGTGCCCATAGTGATGGTTGCCGAGATATTGATGAGCATTTATTTCAACCTGTCGTTCTGGTATAAGCTTAACGGCGAGACATGGTGGGGGGCTGTGTTTTCAGGCATAGGGTGTGTGGTGCTGTTGGCGGTGAATGTGTTGTTTGTCCCCAAGTATGGCTATATGGCGTGTGCATGGGGAGGTGTGGCCGGATATGGTGTGTGCGTGGTGCTGAGCTGGCTGGTGGGACGCAAGAGGAACCCTGTGCCCTATCGGCTGCTGCCCATTGCGGGGTATTTTGTGTTGGCGTTGGGGTTGTATGGTGCGAGTGTGTGGCTGCGTCCCGAGGCGTTGGGTTGGCGGATTGTGTTGAACACGGCTTTGGTGTGTGTGTATGCGGGGGTGGCCCTCTACTGCGAAAGGGGATTGGTGAAAGGAGTATTGGGCAGGATCAAATCAAGAAGATAGCGCAATGTTGGAATATGAAGAAGCTGCTGATAATACTGTTGTGCATCCCTGTGTTCGGGCTCAGGCTGCAGGCGCAGGAGGATGACCCCTACGACCAGAGGGGAGCGCAGTTTGCAGCCCAGGGAACCGACTTCTGGGTCTGTTTTCCACGTACAGTAGATGGTCATTCGGCCAATACTTCACTGCTGTATGTGGTGAGTGAGAGGGATTGCGATGTGACGGTTACAAACGAGTGGCTGGGATACACTCACACGGAACATATAGCGCGCCGCAGGATGTGTGGACCCGACACTAATTACATTAATATTCCTTTTGCTTTTAGCCGCATTTGCGATACGATGGAGTATGCGTATCCTTTAGTTTATGATTATCAATACACGGGACAGGAATGTGACAAGGTACAACCGAAAGGATTTCATGTGACCAGCACGGACACTATCTCTTTGTTTATTGTTGTTCATTCAGCTGGACTTAGCGGGGGATGCAATGTTTTGCCTACAGAAATGTTGAGGGATGAATATGTGATACAGACTTATCCTATTAGTCGGGAGTCTATCCCTCTTGAGTTGCCTTCACCTTTAGTGTATTTTTCTCCGTATATTGCCACAGTTGATATAGTGGCAGTGGATGACAGTACGGTGGTAGACATAGTGTTGAGCGACTGGGACTGGATGAACCGACATCCAGGCGATACCATTACTGTCATGCTGCCCAAAGGGATGCTGTTCCATTTTGCTGTCGGAGAGGTCCGGGAGAAATATTATCCTTTGTTTGAACCGTATTACCGATATTATGATACCTATACAGTTTCTCCGGATGTAGGGCACTATGTTTTTCGTCATCACTATTCGTATCATATACCCAGACATGCGTTTGATTCAAGTCTGATAGAGGTGGATACATTTTATGTTGATTTATCGGGTACACGCATCAAGGCACGCGACTGTAAGCGTATAGCTGTGTTTGAATCAGGTGGGTTTAACCATGTTCCTAATTCGTTTATTGCACTTGCAGATGATTCGGTACCTTGTGGGTTTGCCGACATGCTTTTGGAACAGTCGGTTCCCGTGCGATATACCGGAAAGGAATTTATTGTCCCCAATATAGATAATTCCGACACTGAGTATATCCGTTTTACCGCCTTGCAGGATAGTACGTTGATTACTATATTCGATGCAGCTCATCCTTTGACCCCACCATGTTCACTCTGGATAAATGCCTACAAGACCGATTGGTTTGAGTTGCATCCGGGAGAAGGACCTTTTTACATTACTGCATCAGAAAAGATTTTAACAAGGGTGCATTTGATGGCGGGGTTACCGGGTCATGTGAACATGATAGGTACCAGTATGGGTGGAGACCCGGCGTTCTTTGCTTTCACTCCAGTGGAGTGGTGGCACAATGGGCAAGTGAACTACGGTACCCTTGCAAATGTGGATGAAAACCATAATGTTCAGCGCCGCTGGTATTCCCTTTATATTTTTACCCGAACCGACGATGTGTCGTCAATCTATCTTGACGATTACGCCATAGGTGCCGACTTTCAGCCTATTCCGGGGACCCCCTACAGCCATGCCCATTATGATTTCAACAGTTCGTTCAATTCGCCGGGTACGCACCATATTCTTAGTAATAGAGGCAAGCCGTTTATGGCTTTCATGGCTTCGGATGGGGGGCACGAACAAATGGTGTACAATCTGCCACATGTACAGCCTGGCAAGACGTATTTGTTGGTAGACGGGGTGCCTTCAGATTCCCTGTCGGCAGACAGTATCCGTTGCCTTTACGACCCCGTGACCTTCTATAGTTGGGATGAACGCCCCGCAGATAGTGTTATCTGGATTTTCGGGGACGGAGACACCGTTGCTTATTCGCATCTTGATACGGGTTTCGTCCAGCCACAGGTGCATACTTACCAAGACACGGGACGCTACCTTGTGAAGTGTATCTTTACTTACGACTATGAAGGTTGTTTTACCCGTAAGCCCGATACCCTTACGGCTCCTCTATGGTTCCACAATCATTACGACTCTGCTTTTTCGGTGTTGCTGTGCGAGGGCAATTATATCTTTCGCGGCCATGAGTTTGACCATACTGATACATTCTATTACACTACGTATTGGACGGAGTCGGGCTGTGACACCCTTTGGCAGATAGACTTAGTGACTTGTCCCCATTGCTCGTGGGATTCCGACACCATCTCGACAGAAGACCTTCCTTGGCTGTATAATGGTCAAACATTCTACTCGGAGGTTCATAATGAATTGGTCTATATAGATATTGATGATGAATGCGACAGCATTATCCATTACACGCTTATTGTCATCCCCAATTGGGGAGACCCGACTTTCGACAGTATCTTTATCAGTGTACCTAACGTAATCACACCCACACTGGAGACGAACAACCGTTTTTCCATCTTTTGCAGTGGTCAGATTCGGAAGGCGGAAGTGATGCTGTATAACAGGTTTGGAACCAAGGTGGCGGAATTTGATGGCTTGACGGGTTATTGGGACGGGACTTCGCAGGGGCGCATCTGTCATCAAGGCACCTATGTTTATTTAATCCGTTATGTAGATAACCGCGACAGCGGATGGAAAATACTCAAAGGCACTGTGACATTATTATATTGAATGCTATGAAACTGAACTATCTTTTCTTTGTGATACTATCCATGCTATTCTGTTTGTCGTATGCGCAGGAGAATGACCCTTACGACCAGAGGGGAGTACAGTTTGCAGCCCAGGGGACCGACTTCTGGGTCTGTTTCCCCCGTACCATCGATGGTATGTCCCAGAACAGGCCTCAACTCATGGTTGTAAGCGAGCGGAATTGCGACGTGACGGTTTCGAACCATTGGCTGGACTATTCGCATACCGAGCATATCGCACGCCGCAGGATGTGCGGCCCCGACACCAATTATATTTATGTGCCTTATTCCATTTGCGGCATTCTTGATACATTCGAATATGTGTTCAACCGTACACCCGACTGGCAATACTCGGGTTGCGAGAGCGACCGGCCCCAGTATAAAGGTTTCCATGTCACGAGTACCGACACCATCTCGCTCTTCATGATTGTCCATTCCATGGGTACAGGCTCGGGGTGCAACATCTTGCCCACAGAGATGCTGAGGGACGAATATGTCGTACAGACACCTTTGGTTTTCACTGAGGATTGGGAATTGGAAGCGGAACTCGACTGTCCCATTGTCGGAATGACTCCCACGGCTGCAATGATAGATATTGTTGCAGCCGAGGACAGCACAGTGGTGGATATAGTGCTGGGCGGAAGGGATTGGATGAACCGGCATCCCGGCGACACCGTCACTGTTGAACTCCAACGTGGTCAGCTTTTCCATATCGGCGCGGGTCAGGTCAGGGAAAACAACCCCACATTGTTCGAACCCTATTATTTTAGTTGGTGCGATTCTCATAAAATCTCCCCCTTGGTGCATCCCGTCCCCTTGCCGAGGCATGGGTTCGACTCAAGCCTTATTATGCTCGATACTTTCATCATCGACTTGTCCGGCACACATATCATGTCGCGCGATTGCAAACGGATTGCCGTCTTCGAGTCGGGAGGCAGGGTTCATATTCCCTCTTTCCGTTATGCAAATTTCGACATGCTGCTCGAGCAAACGGTACCTGTAAGGTATGCCGGAAAAGAGTTTATAGTCCCGAATATCGGTTACTCCGATACCGACTACATCCGTATCACAGGGTTGCACGACGGCACAGTGGTCACTATCACCGATGCCGCCCACCCTGCATGGCCCCCCTGCACTCTCAGGGTGAATGCCTACGAAACAAATTGGTTCGGACTCTATCCCGGACAGGGTCCCTTCTACCTTTCTTCTACCGAGCCGGTCATGACAAGAGTGTTTCTGATGGGTTGTGAATCGGAGATGGGCGACCCCGATTTCTTTGCCTGCACCCCTGTCGAGTGGTGGCATAATGGACAAATCAACTATGCCACCCTCTCCAGTGTGGATAACGATCACAATGTCCAGCGGCGCGACTATTCCCTCTACATCTTCACCCGCACCGCCGATGCGCCGACCATTTATCTCGACGACTATGCCATTGGGACAGAATTTATCCCCATAACCGGCACCCCATACAGCTACGTCAGTTACGACAATAGAAGCTCCTACAACTCCCCCGGCACACACCATATCGAAACCTCCTCCGGCAAACCGTTCATGGCATTCATGACCGCGAGCGACATCAACGAGCAGCTCGTATACACCCTCCCCCACATCCAACCCGGCAAGACCTATCTCCTGGTTGACGGAGTGCCGTCCGACTCCCTTTCCCCCGACTCGATACGGTGCCTCTACGACCCCGTGACCTTCGTCAGCTGGGACGAACGCCCTGCCGATAGCGTCATTTGGATTTTCGGCGACGGCGACACCATTGCCTATTCGCATCTCGACTCTGGTTTTACCCAGCCGCAGATTCATACCTATCGGGATACCGGGCGTTATACCGTGACGTGCATTTTCACATACGACTACGAAGGCTGCTACACCCGCAAACCCGACACCTTGACGGCTCCCCTATGGTTCCACAACCACTACGACTCCTCCTTTTCCGTCCATCTGTGCGAAGGCAGCTACACCTTCCGCGGCTATGTGCTCGACCATACCGACACCTTCTCCATCACAACATATTGGACCGAGTCGGGCTGCGACACCCTTTGGAAGATTGATTTTGCCACTTGCCCTCATTGCTCGTGGCATTCCGACACCGTTTCTACCGACCAATTGCCCTGGCTCTTCCATGGGCAATCCTTTGGCTACGAAGTCCACGACCAACCCGTCTATCTCGACATCGACCAAGACTGCGACAGCATTATCTACTACACACTCATCGTCATCCCCAATTGGGGGGAACCCCCGTTCGACAGCGTCTTCGTCGTCGCCCCCAACGTCATCACACCCTCCCTGGAGACCAACAACCATTTCTCCATCTTCTGCAGCAGTCAGGTGCTGAAAGCCGAAGTGGCGGTGTTCAACCGGTTCGGGACCAAAGTGGCGGAATTCGACGGGTTGACCGGCCGTTGGGATGGCACCTCGCAGGGACGGAAATGCCATCAAGGCACCTACGTCTACATCGTCCGCTATATCGACAATCGCGACAGCGGCTGGAAAATGATTAAAGGTACAGTAACGTTGGTTTATTGAAACGGATGGTCAGTATTCCCATTCACACAAAACGTAGTATTGGGTAGCCAAACCGTCAAGGTATATCATCCCCTCGCAGGTTTTCCCCCGTTCCGACAGCTCTTCGGGAGTGTAGTATTGTACGGTCATGTTGTTGCGGATGCATTTGCATCGTTTGGTGCACGACGCAACACCGAGACACGTTATCATAAGGACGAGGAATAAAACGGCAAAGCTTTTATTTTTCTTCATGATGCAGGAATGTGGTTATTTGTCTTTCATCGATGTTCCGGTAATGGCATGTGGCTTTGACTCGTCCATTCTCCATCAGGAACACCATTGGCCGTTGGCCGTAAGTAATCTGTACAAAGTCGAGATTCGAGATAAGATAGCAAGGATGGATAAAAGCCGTTGTGTCGAGAGAAGGGAGCGAAATAGTGGTGTCGGCAGTCGGCGCGAGATAGACGACGGCGGTCGAGTCCAAATCGTTACGGCGGCAGATATAAGTCAGTTTCTCATCGGTCATACGGCAGAACTGGCATCCCGGCGAGAGGAAAGCCACCACATGGCGACCTTCGTCAAGGTCGAGTTCATGCAAGACACCCTGCTCTCCCATGGCCTCTTCGAGCTTAGGGGCGTTGTAAAGCTCCTCCGCGGGGCCGAAGAGCCAGTTGTCCGGGGCCGACAGGATAAAGGGCACCACGCAAACGGTCACCACTACGGGCAGCCACACATACCATTTGGGTCGCCAGTTCCATGGCCTTGCACGCATGGCAACCACCAGCAGCAAAGCCAGCACTGCATTCTTCAGTAACGACTGAAGCGGGTTTAATTCAACCAGCGACCCCATACATTGGCAACTGTCGGTGCGTCCCATGAGAGCGGCATAGCAAAGGAAAAGAGTGAAAACCGTCAACAACAATATCGTGCAGCTGTTGACGAAACGCCTCCAGACATTCACCGTCAAGCCCAAACCTGTAAGCAGCTCCGCCACGATAATTAGGCGAGCCGCAAGCATCGCACAGTTCAGCGGCAGGAGGTTGTAGGAGAAGATATAGATTTCAAACGAGTCGATACCGACTATTTTGGCAACAGCCGACACGATGAATATTGCTCCCAATATCATCCGAGCTGTCAGGGCGATGCCATTCCCCAACCGTCTGTTAGCGGCTTTCATGGTCCGTCTTCACGCAAGTGACATCCTGCATCTCGCGTATCAATTTACCGTCAACCTGACGTTCGAAACCTACCCTGGTGATATTTTTGCACGCGAAGCCGCGTGAAGCGTCGACATACGTAATCAACGGGCGACCCTGGTCGTCAACAGCGGTGGTGGCCGTGCATTTGCATTTCGTGTCCTTCGAGCAACCCGTCATGGCGAGAGCCACAAGAGTCAGTACTGCGAGCAAAGCTGATTTTTTCATTTGTCAAAACCTTCTTTTGAAATGGTGAATAAAAAAACTACTACTTTCCTTCCATCAGTCCTCGTGACGGGAATACACAATCAACGAGTCGGCCTCGAAGGGGTAGTCGGTGCATACGAGCGAATCGACATGGAGCGTGTCCAATTCATCGTAATAACTCACGTAGTTAATGTCGTGGCAGTGGGCTGACTTGATGGTGATGACACGTACAGCCTGGCTGCCCAGCACAGCGCAACGGCAATGTTTCTCCTTGGCGCACGAGGCGGTCAGGAGCAGCATAGCGATAGCCGGCAATAAGAATGATTTCTTCATCGTTTAAACTATTTTTCAAAATGCAAAAATACAACTTTTTTTTAAACTAAAAAGTCTTTTTTTGTAATTTGCAGGTAAATGTTTCGGTAACTATTCTTTCACACGGCAGAGCATCATGCCGTCCCGGACGGGGAGGAGGATGTTTTCCACAAGCGGGTCGGCGGTGATGATGTCGTTCAGCCTGTCTATGGCACGTGTGTCGCGGCAGCATCGCAATTGTCTGACGGTCTCTTTGCTGTCCTGTACTTTCGTCAGTACCCGTCCATACCACAGCATATTGTCGAACAGCAGTATTCCGCCCTTCTTCATTTTGGGGAGTAGCAGGGTATAGTAGTTGGGGTAGTTTTCTTTGTCAGCATCGATAAATGCCAGCTCTATGTCGTTTGGCAGGGTGGGTATGATCGCTGTTGCCTGTCCGATATGTAATGACACCCGGCCGGAGACTCCCGCGAGTTTTGCATGGCTGAGTATGGTTTCCTCATATTCCTCGTTAGCCTCGACAAGGTGCAGGGTGCCGTGGTCGCCCATTCCCTTTGCCAGACAGACCGCCCCGTAGCCGGCATGGGTGCCTATCTCGACGGCAATATGGGGTTTGACAATAGAGGCCAAAATCTGCAGGAGCATCCCCTGGTAGGGGGTTGACGCCATGTGGGGGTTGGCAGTGTGAAGGGCTGTGGAGCGATAGACGGCTTTGAGGTTGTCGTCGGGCTGCGAGGTATGTTCTTCGCAATAGGCGTCGGGCGACAGACTGGGGGATGAGGGGTTGGTGTTCATAGGCTGCGCAACAATTCTTCGAGTTGCACTTCGTCGTGTACCAGCACCTCGCGTGCCTTGGAGCCGTTGTAGGGTCCCACGATGCCGGCGGCCTCGAGTTGGTCGATGATGCGTCCGGCACGGTTGTAACCGAGCTGGAGTTTGCGCTGCAGGAGGGAGGTGGAGCCGAACTGACTGGCCACGACGAGGCGTGCGGCGTCGTTGAAGAATTCGTCCTTCTGCTTGGGGTCGAAGTCTTTGTTGGGTTCCTCGTTTTCGTCGAGGTATTCGGGGAGGAGGAAGCCGTCTGGGTAGCCGCGTTGGGAACCTATGAAGTCAGCGAGTTGTTCGATTTCAGCGGTTTCGATGAGGGCGCATTGGAGGCGGAGGAGGTCGGAGCCGGAGAGGGAGATGAGCATGTCGCCGCGCCCGATGAGGCGTTGGGCGCCGCTGCAGTCGAGTATGGTGCGGGAGTCGATGCCGCTGGTGACTTTGAATGCGATGCGTGCGGGGAAGTTGGCTTTGATAGTGCCGGTGATGATGTTGGTGGTGGGGCGCTGGGTGGCGATGATGAGGTGGATGCCCACGGCGCGGGCCAGCTGTGCCAGGCGGCAGATGGGCATTTCGACTTCTTTGCCGGCGGTCATGATGAGGTCGGCGAATTCGTCGACGATGAGGACGATGTAGGGGAGGTAGCGGTGGCCGTTTTCGGGGTTGAGGTGCCTGTGGATGAATTTGTCGTTGTATTCGGTTATCTTGCGCACGCCGGCCTGGCGGAGGAGGTCGTAGCGTTGGTCCATCTCGATGCAGAGGGAGTTGAGTGTGCGTACGACTTTCTTGACGTCGGTGATGATGGCGTCGTCGGAGTCGGGGAGTTTGGCGAGGTAGTGGCGTTCGATTTTGTTGTAGAGGGAGAGTTCGACTTTTTTGGGGTCAACCATTACGAATTTGAGTTCGGCGGGGTGTTTTTTGTAGAGCAGCGAGGCTATGACCGCGTTCAGCCCGACGGATTTTCCGGTGCCTGTGGCGCCGGCCATGAGGAGGTGGGGCATTTTGGCGAGGTCGGTGACAAAGGGTTCGTTGCTGATGGTTTTGCCGAAGGCGACAGGAAGTTCCATTGTGTTGTTGCGGAAGGTGTCGCTTTCGAGCATGTTTTTCATCGAGACAATCTGGGGCTTGGCATTGGGTACCTCTATGCCTACGGTTCCTTTTCCGGGGATGGGAGCGATGATGCGGATGCCGAGGGCGGAGAGGCTGAGGGCTATGTCGTCTTCGAGGCTTTTGATTTTCGAGATGCGGATACCGGGGGCTGGCTTTATCTCGTAGAGTGTGACTGTGGGGCCGGGGGAGGCGGATATTTCGACGATGTCGATGTTGTAGTTGCGGAGGGTCTCGACGATGCGGTCTTTGTTGGCCACCAGTTCCTCTTTTGTCACTTTCACGTTGCGGGTCTCCCAGTCGGTGAGCAGGAGAGTGGAGGGCATTTGGTATTGTTTGAGGTCGAGACGGGGGTCGTAGGGTTCGTCGATGGTGTAGTGTGCGGGGGTGTGGACGTCAGTCGCTTCACAACAGTCGTTTTCTTCGTCGGGTTCGTGCTGACTGTCGTCAGGCAGGCTGTCGGCTATGGTAAAGGCGGGCTGCTGCGCGGCGGGGGAGGGAGCGGGAGCGGAGGGTTGTGACGGTGTGCGCTGGCTGATACGGCTGTATTCATCATCAATGGCGAAGGTGATTTTGGTGTCGGTCTGCGGCTCGGTTTTTGCCACGGAGGGGTCGTCGCAGAGGGGTTGCGCTGGAGGGGTTGTTTTTTCCTGTTGCGGCGCGGGGGCCGGGATGATGCTTTTGAGGTTGGGGAGGGTGAGGTTGACTTTTGGGGGGCGTATGTGGACTTTGTGTACGAAGACTAAATACACTACGCCTATGAAGGCAAACAGCACCAAGGTGCCCCATTTGATGAGGTGGTTACATTCTTCGGCAATGAAATTGCCGGTGACTCCGGCGAAGTTTTCTATTGTGGTGTTGCCTTTTCCCCATTTCCCGGAGCAGTAGCCCAGCACCGATGCCACCCATACCATCCAGAAGAGAGTGCTCCAAAGGGTCTTGCGCCAGGGGAGAATCTCTTTTTTCCATAGTTTCAGGCCATACACCACCAGTAGGAATGTGAGGCCGTAGGAGGCTATGCCAAAGGTGTTTTGAATGACAATTCTCGACAGGTGGAATCCCAGGGCGCCCAGCCAATTGTTGCGCGACGGCCAGGAGATGAGGAAGGAGGTCATGGCGACTGCGAGGAACGCTGCAAGAAGGATGTAGCATGAGCCTCGCAGTTTGCGGCAACGTTGGGTGCGCCAAAACTCGACAAATCGGCTGGTCGGTCGTACGGTTTTCTTTTTTTTCTTTGTCTTTGACATGGGGATTGGGAATTGAGAAATGGGGGATTGAAAATTGAAAGGATAAAACGGGACGGTGGTATCCTAACCCATTTTATCCTTTGTCTCAATATTGTCGGTTAGTCTTTTTTTTGTCGAAGCGGGGTATTAGTCTCCAAGAAGTTCCATGGCATCTTTCAGCTCGCTCATGAATTGCTGAAACTCTTCGTCGGATGCATCTTTATAGCCTGCGGGGGGCAGCATGTCGACTTCTTTCACTTTCCCTTTGACAATGTCGATAGCGGTGAAGGTGATGGCCTTGCCTTCGCCTTGCTCCTGGGTGTAAACCAGCGGGAAGCCTTTGATGGAACCCAGCACGGCACAGTATTCGGGTCCAATCTCGGTGGTGTACCAGCAAACGGCGGGGTTGTCGACACCCTCTTCGTTGTAGCGGTGCATGATGAGTTTCTTGGCGGTGTAGCCTAGCATCTCTTTTGTTTCGTCAACCATTTCGTAGTAATAGTGGCCGGCTTCTTTGTCTTCGATATAGCCGCTGTCGAGTTTTTCTTTCGTCACTTCGCCGCGAATCAGGAATTTCCCGTCGCCGGTGTAGGTCTCGAGTTCGATGTCGTTGGATGCAAGATAGGAGATGTAGGGGCTGAAGTCGATTGCCTGAGCCAGTTTCATTCCTTTCTGGATGGTCTGCTCGAGGAGCAACTGGTCGTCATATACCTTCATTTCCATGATGGACTGTTCGGGGGGGATGGTTACATCGACTTTCCCGGAGCTTTCCAATTTGTATTTTACAATGCCGCGAAAGTTGTTTTGAGCATTCATCGCTCCAACGGTAAGCAACAGGGCCACTGCTGCGCAAATGATTCTTTTCATAATTGTGTTGTCTTTTTTTATTTTGTTCGGAGAATAACGGAAATATTGCTGAAAAAGTATTTCTGTTTTCTTTTTTTTGTGTCTGCTGAATTATATGGTGTTAATATATAATACGATATGCGTTTTCGGACGGTTGCCCTACCACCCTTTGGGCAATACAATATTGGGCACCAAGTGGGCATCGGCAAAGAGGGGTGCTATCTCGCTGTCGTCGAATCCGGCTATTCCGCAGCCTATGCGAGTTACAAGGAATGTGAGGTCGGGATGGTTCTGGGCGAACGTGATGAATTCATCCACATAGGGCCTGATGGTTTCCACTCCGCCCTGCATGGTGGGGATGGCGTAGCTCTGCCCTTGCAACCCCACGCCTTGCCCATAGATGGCTCCAAAGCGTTCGAGGGCTATGCGTGCTGCCCCGCCACCGTGGTGCCCTGCAAGATTGCTGCCGAAGACAAAGACCTCATTGGGCTTTAGATGTGTGATAAAATCGGGTGTGTTCATTTTCATCAGTTGTTGATAAATGTGCGCGTACCCCAGTTTTCGCCCAGTTTACCTCCGATAATCATGCTGGGTTCTTGCAGTTTGCCTTGCAGCGAGGATTCGTAGGCCTGGTTCTTGGTGACGTTATTGAAGAGGTCTTGGAAGGTGATTTCTCCGCGCGAGTATTTAAGTTCTTTCAATATATAGTAAGTGAAAAAGCCGTGGTGCTGGTCGATAAAGGAATAGGCGGTCTTGTCGCCGTCGGCGGCCATGAAGATGACAATGTCGCTGCGGACCCTGGGGGTGCGGTAGCGTTTCGACTCTTTTTTGATGGTGAAGAAGGGTTTGCCGCTGCGCTGGATACCGTCGAAGCTGGCATCGATGATGAAGGTATAGCTGAGAGCCTCCACCCGGTTGAACCAGCCGGTCAGTGTGTCGAAGGAGATGCATTGGTTGAGAATCTTTTCTGCATCGCCGCCTTTCAACTCGATGTTGTCGGGCAGCAAACCTGTCTTGCTGCGGAAGGCACGAATCTTGCTGACGTCAACACCGCTGGGCATGAGGTAGGGGGCAAACTTTTGGTTGGTTACGCCGTGGCCTGCATAGTAGATGATGATGTGCACATCGCCGCTCTGGGCTTTGATGATGTCCTTTAGCCAGTGGATGCCCTCGTTGTAGATTTCCTGCCGGCCTGCGTTGTGCAGCACTTTGACGTGGCGTGTGGGGATGCCCAGCGTGTGGACGAAGTATTGGTGGAGCACGTCGCCGTCGTTGGTGGCGAAATCGCAGTTGGGCAGAGGGGCGGTGTATTCCTCGTCGGCAATGATGAGGGCATAGGTTTTGCTGTTGATGTTTTCTTCAATATGGGGGATGTTGAAGTCGACATATTCATCGTTGAGCAGTGCGGCCTCGAGGTTGCGGGCGGCAGCGTCGAAGGCTCCGTGGACTACGATCTGCAGGCTGCTGCGGCGATAGTGCGGACCCGTCATGTCGAAACAACGGGTGACATATCGGAACTCGTTTTCGGTGCGTTTGAGGCTGTTGATGTTTTCTTCGATATAACTCGTCACGCTGCGGGCGCGAGCATAGGCCAACTGGGCGTTTGTGGTGATGCCGTCTTTCTGGTCGATGGAGATGCGCACGTTCTCGTCGTTGAAAACGGCGGGCATATAGCGGAAGTCGCCATATTCGCCTTTGTAGTCGATATGGGTAATCTCAGCGGCGTCGGTGGTGGAGGTGATGGTGATGGTGGTCTTGCGGCCGGGGGCGAAGATGTCGTTCATCTCTTCGTCAATCATGGTTTTGGTGAGGTTGCAGATGGCACGGCACGAGTTGGAGGTGTTCCATAGGTAGGCTGCCGAGGGGTAGTCGTCCTCGGTGCCTTCGAAGTGGTGGCAGTTGTAGGAGATGTTGTAGACGAAATTGATTTCGGGCTTTCCGTCCTCGGTGGTGTCTTCCTGCACAGCGGTGGTGATGCGCACGAAGGTCTCGTCGTAGAGCTTTTCGGCGTTGGGCAGGTTGATGAGCATCTGCTGGATTTGCTTGTTCATCTGCTTTTCGCGCTGCAGGGTGGTTTGGCGCAGGCGTTTGAGGATGAACGCGTGGATGTCGTCGTTGTATTGGTGTTCGGTTTGGGCAGAGAGCCCGTTTTCCTGGGCTGCCGCCCCTGCGGGCAGGGCGAAAAGAAGTGCCAACAGCACGGAAAACACGAGGTTGTGTCGATTCAAGCGGGTTGTTTTCATTGCGCAATGGATATTATTTTTCAAAATGCAAAAATATATCTTTTTATTTGATTGGCGTGGCTTTGAAATGAAAATTAATCAACGGCAAAATGTGAATAGTGGCCGATGAGGGTTGCGGCTTTGGGTGTTGTAGGCGGGAGGGACTGAGGCTCTGTTTGATATGTTGTTTGACAGTTGTTTGATTTTCAGCTTTGTCGATTTTTGTGGAGGGTGCAGGTTCGCTCGTTATCCGTTTGTTCAGCATCAGTTCTCCCATATTTCTCCCATCTCGGATGGGAGAAATATGGGAGAAATATGGGAGAAATGGGGGTGAAGTATCGAACCTGCGTTTTAGGCGGGGTTGTTTTTCCGGAGGTTGAAAGTGAATTTGCGTTGGAGTCGGTTGCGGCAGAGATAGAGGATGCCGCAGTAGAGGGCCACGGCGAGGAGGGTGGCGAGGGCAACCCATATTTCGGGGAGTCGGAGGGAGTAGAGCAGTGCGAAGGTGGCGAGGATGACGATAGAGGGGAGGACGTAGGCGAGGAAAACGGCGAGGAGGCCGCGGCTGGAGTTGATGATTACGGTGACGGAGTCGCCGGGGGTGTAGCTTTTCCAGTCGGGGGTGTCGATTTCGACGTTTTTGTCTTTGCTCTCAGAGAAGGTGCAGTGGGCGTGGGCTTGGCAGGAGGAGCAGGCGCTGGTGACTTTCATCAGGACAGTTACGCGTCCTTGGCCGGAGGCGATGATGGTGCCGGGGTGTGTGGTTATCTCCATGACTTGGGTGCGTTTTTGCAGTTTTTGACACATTTGCCTTGGGTGTTCATTTTGTGAGTTTGGCCGCGGTAAATGACTTCGGCGCGGCCCCAGGAGAAGGGCGAGGCGATGTCGAAGACGGGTGGGACGAAGAATTCGCCTTTTGTGTTGATGTAGCCCCAAAGGCCCACAGAGACGGGAGCGAGTCCGTCAGTGAATTGGTAGGCGTTTTGGTAGATGGGTTGGATGACGATGTTGCCGTCCATGTCGACGTAGCCGTAGTGGCGGTTTTTTTCGATGAGAGCGAGGCTGTCGTGGTAGATGTAGGCCTCGCCACGGTAGCCGCTGTTGTCGTATTCAATGGGAAGGATTGTTTTGCCCGAGGTGTTGATGATTCCCCATTTGCCTTTTATCGAGACGTTGGCGCGGCTGTCTTTGAAGAGGCTTGCGTGGTCGTATTGGCAGGGGATGATTTCTTTGCCTTTGTGGTTGAGGTAACCGTATTTGCCGTCGCGTCTGACAAGGATACGGTCGTCGCTTTTGCCGATGAGTTCGGTGTAGATGGGTTGGGTGAGGCGTTTGAATTTGTTGTTGTAGAGGGCAAGGCCTTGGTCGTCGCCTGCGAAGAAGAGGCCGTCGGACATGGAGGTGAGTATTTCGAATTTGATGGGCAGCACTTCGCGGTTTTCGGTATCAATCATGCCGTAGCGGTCATATTTTTTTACCACGGCATAGCCTTCGTAGTAGGGGAAGGCGTAGTCGTATTGGGGTTGGATGACGACATTGCCTTTTTTGTCGATAAAGCCGTAGGAGACTAAGAAGCTGTCGACGTAGATGGCTACCACGGCGCGCCCTTCGTTGAAGGAGGATGCTGCGGGGAAGAGGAAGGGGATGACTTGGTTGCCGTTGGTGTCGAAGAAGCCGAAGAGGCTGTCTTTTTGCACCATGATCATTCCTTCGGTGGGGTAGTTGATGTTTTTGTAAAGGCAGGGGATGATTTCAACCCCGTCGCGGTTGATGAGTCCACAGCTGTCGTAGTTGGCGAGCACTTTGCAGTATTCGCCGTGGAATTGGTCGACAAAGCGATATTTGTTGGGCACGATGATGGTGCCGTCTTCGCGTTTGAAGCCGAAACGGTCTCCGTCCTGTGTGGTCTGGATGCCGTCGATGAAGACGAGTTCGCAACCACATTCTTCATCGTCGATGTACTCGACTTTTTCCTGTGCCCATATTAAGGGGAAGGAGCAGAGGAGGCTGAGGAGCAATAGTGTGTGTTTCATATTATGTTGTGTTTGTTAATCTGTTTTTTTCGAACGGGCTGCGGGTTTTGGGTTGTCAGATGATGGTCACTTCGGACTGGGGCAGCCATCCGGTGTTGCCGTCGGCGATGTGGATTTTGTGCCATTCGCCGAGGGTTTCTTCAATGTCAACTTTGGTGCCTTCGTGGAGGAGGAGTTTGTCGACGCTGTTGGTTTCGGGCGAGCTTTTGACTACCGCCACGGGAGCGGTGACGATGGCTTTGTCGTGGCAGTTGTAGCGGTGGCTTGAGGCAATGGTGCAGGCGAGGCAGATGAGGAGCAGGATAAGGACTATTATGCCACTGATTAGTGAGCCTTTGCGCAAGCGGTAGCTGCTGCTGAGCAGGAGTACGGCGGTGAGAGTGCCCAGGATGGCGAGGAGGCAGAGGAACAGGATGCGCCAGCCGGAGGGGCTGAACCATGCCACCATGCTGTGAGCCCAGTGGGCGAGGAAGATTTCGGGCAGGGCTGCTATTTCGTCTTCGGTTTTGGTGTTGGCAAGGTCGAGGTTTTGCCTTGCATCGGTGAAGTTGGGTTTGAGACGGAGGGCACGTTCGTAGTTGAGGATGGCGAGACCATATTCTTCTTGGCGGAAGTAAGCGTTGCCGAGGTTGTAGTAGAGGTCGGCGGACTGGTATCCTGCGTCGAGGACGGCTTGGTATTGTCGGACAGCTGTGGCAAAATCGGCTTTTGAGTAGGCGTCGTTACCGAGTTGCATGATTTGCTGCGGAGTCTGGGCGGCAGCGGTGAGGGCGAAGGCGAGGATGAGTATCGCGGTGATATATCTTTTCATTTTTGCAGGGGTGTTAAATCATGACTATCATTTGAAGGGCTTCGTCGTAGATTTCTTGTTTGCGCGAGGCTGCATCGCCTGGGGCGAAGCGTGCGAAGTCGACTTTCTGAAGGGTTTGGAGGATGCGCGTTTGTTGTTCTTGCGGCACTTGTTTTTCTATCAGGCAATCGCGTACGGTGTCGCTGCTGAGGCGTGAAAGTTGGATGTTGTATTTGTCGGCAAGGCATCCCCAGATGGCTTTGTAGATTTCTTCATAGAAACGGTTGTCGTCGCCGCTGTTAAGACAGGCAGCTGCGGCTTTAAGACGTTTGCGGGCCATTTTTGTGGCGCGGCGCAGACGCATTCCGGCAATGTCTTGTTGTTGGGCTTGGCGGTGTTGTCCGAAAATGATGGCGGCGGCTGTGGAACCGACAATGAGTGCGAGGAAGAGCCAGAACCACCAAGGGGCGCGGTCTTGCTGTCCGGTGGGGAGGAGGGGGCTGCGGCGTGTATGGATATAGTTGATATCGCTGTTGAGGAGTTTGACATCGCTTTTGCTGCTGGTGACGTTTTTCATTGATTTGGGGTCGCCTTTGTTGATATGGACGGGTATGGCGTCGACTTTTTTGGTGACGTAGCGTCCGGTGTTGGGGTCGAAGTAGACAAATGAGAAGGCGGGGATGGTGTAGTTACCTTGGTTGCGGGGGATGAGAATCCACTCGAAGGTGCGGCTTCCGCTGATACCGTTGCTGTTGCGGGTAATGTGGTCGTTGATTTGCGGGTCGTAGACTTCGAATACTTTGGGGAAGTCGATGGTTGGTGCATCGATGAGCATGAGGTTGCCGGCACCGCTGATGGTGAGGCGGTAGGTGATGGCTTCGTTGGCGCGGACTTCGTGGGTGTCGGTTTCGGCCTTGGCACTGAAACTGCCGACGGCTCCGTTAAAGCCTGAGGGTGCTTCGGGAAGGGGTTTGACCCGGAGGTTGATGCTGTTGGTGCGAAGGTGTTTTTCGACGGCTTGTGTGGGGTTGAAGAAGGGGTCGTCGAAGAGGTCCCAGAGGGTGCCGGTGCGTTGACGTTGCCGCTGGACAAGGGCGAGGACATCGAGGTCGAGGGGTTCGATGGTGAGTTTGCCGTTTTCTTGGGCAAAGAGAGCGCCTCGACGGATTTCTGCAACCATGTAGCGGCGACCGTCGACGGTCTCTTCGTATTGGCGGACATTGCCGTCTTTGGTGAGGTCTTCGCTCCAGAAACCTTTGTTGCCGGGCAGTTTGTCGATTTGGTATTGGCTGAGGGATACCTGGGTGTAGATTTTATAGGTGAGGATGACCTGCTCGCCTTGGTAGGGGTTGTTTTTGCTGATGCTGGCGCGTGCGAAAAGGGACTTGCTGTCGATATTGCTGGATTGCGCGGGTTGCTGGGCGGGCTGGCGGCGAGATTGGTTGGGGGCGGAGCCGTAGGCATTTTGCTGCTGGGCTTGGGTGGAGCCTTTCTCGACATGGATGGTAAAGCCTTGGCAGGTGACGCGTTTGCCGTCGACACTACAGGAAGCACTGCCGACGTTGAAGGTTCCTTCGACATCGGCTTGGATAATGTAGGTGAAGCCTGTGGAGACGTTGCGCGACACTTGTCCGTTGATGATGGACATGCCTTGTTGGTGGGAGACGTTGGGGCCGGAAAGGACAGAGAACCCTTTGAAAGAGGGGCCTCGGAAGTCGCTGGCACGGTCGTTGACTTCATAGCGTACTTCGAAACGTCGGCCTAAGTCGACACGTCCGGGTGCGCGGACGGTGAGCTCTTGTGCGGCACATAATGTTGTGGCCGCAAGGAAAAGAAGTGTTATAATGTGTCTTTTCATAATGTGGGGTGGTGGCGGTTTGGGGTTACCAGTCTTTTTCTATGTTGCGGGGGGCCGCCACTTCTACTTTTTTGGCGTTCTCCTTCATGGTGTTTTTTTCGTTGTTTTTGACAGCTTCGAGCAGTCGTTCGGCATCTTGTTTCTTTTGCTGCTGTTGCTTTTGCTGTTTTTGCTGTTGCTTTCGGTCTTGTTGGTTCTGTTGATTTTGCTGGTTTTGCTGCTGCTGGTTCTGTTGGTTTTGCTGTTGTTGATCCTGCTGGTTGTCTTGACCGTTGTTGCCTTTTTTGTCTTTGTTCTTGTCTTGGTCTTTGTTGTCTTGGTTTTGTCCACCGTTTTGCTGCCGTTGTTGCTGAGCCTGCTGGAGCATTTTTTTTGCGTAGGAGAGGTTGTAGCGGGTGTCGTCGTTTTTGGGGGCGAGTTTGAGGGCTTCCTGATAGTCGTTGACAGCTTGCTGGAATTGTTGCATTCCGTCAGCTCGGTTTTCTTTTTGCAGTCCTGCTTTGAGGTAGCTGTTGCCGCGGTTGTGGAGGATGTTGCTGCGTTCTTTTTCGGTGAGGCCAGGTTGCTGGAGTGCGCGGTCGTAGTGCTGGATGGATTCGTCGTATTTCTTTTGGCGGTAGAGGGTGTTGCCGAGGTTGTATTGGGCACGGTAGGCGGTGCTGTCGCTGTGGAGTGCGCGGCGGTAGTTGACTTCGGCGCGGTCGTAGTGTTGCGATTTGTATTCGCGGTTGCCTTTGCGGGTTTCTTTGCGCACGTTGCTGCTTTGAGCCGAGAGAGCCAGTGGCAGTGCGGCAACAAAGAGCAGGAGGACTATGTGTTTGATTCTTTTCATTGCGGTGGGATGGTTATTGATTTTTGCGGACTCTCAATATTCTGTCGATGTTGATTTTTTTGTTTCGACGTTCAAAGATAAGCAGTTCTGCCAAAAGGCAGACGAGTGAGGCGACAAGTGGATATTGGTAGCGGCTTTCGTATTCGGAGAAAACGGCTTCGCCATAATGGTCTTTTTCGAGTCCTTCGATGAGGCGTACTATTTCGTTAATGCCAGAGTTGATGTTGTTGGCGCGGACATAGATGCCTTTGCCGGCATGGGCGATGGAGGTGAGTGTGGCTTCGTCGAGGTGGGTGGTGACGGTGTTGCCGTTGTTGTCGCGTTTGTAGCCTACGCGTTGTCTGCCTCGGTATTCGGGTATGGGAGTGCCTTCGGTAAGACCCATACCTATGGTACAGACGCTGATGCCTTCAGAGGCGGCTTTGCGGGCTGCTGCTTCGGCATCGTCCTCGAAGTTCTCACCGTCGGAGATGAGGATGATGGCGCGGCCTTGGTTTTTGACCCATTCGCGGTCAGGGTCGCCGTAGCCGAAGGTTTGCATGCCTTTTTCGATGGCATCGCCTATGGCGGTGCCTTGTGCGCTGATGAGGCTGCAGTCTACCTGGTCGAGGAAGAGTTTTACGGCGCTGTAGTCGTTGGTGAGAGGCATTTGCACATAGCTGCTCCCGGCGAAGACTACTAACGAAATGCGGTCGCTGCCGAGTGAGTTGAGCAGGTTGTTGATGATGCGTTTGCTTCGTTCAAGACGGTTGGGCTGGATGTCTTCGGCCATCATGCTGTTTGAGATGTCGAGACAGATGGCGATGTCGCTGCCGATACGCTCGCCTTTGACCATCTTGCTTCCTTCCTGAGGGTTGGCAAGAGCCAAGATAAGGAAGGCGGCTCCAAGCATGATGAGAGCGAATTTGGTGGAGGGACGCCAGCGTGAGGCATCGGGGATGAGGCGACCGAACATGCCGCGGTCAGCGAATTGTTCAAGCCGTTTTTTGTTGCGGAAAAGGAGCCATGTCCAAATCCCGGCAAAGAGGGGGATGAGGAGGAGTAGCCAGAGTATTTGTGGATGTTCGAAGTGTATCACTGGTGTTGTTTGTTTTTGGGATTGATTGTCAAGGTGTGCTGCGGAAATAGAAAAGTCCTAAGAGTATTTCGAGCAGGAGAGCCAAGGCGGCAAGGATTAGCCATCCTTGATATTCGTCTTTGGTTTGTGCGTATTGGGTGACGTCGATTTTGCTTTTCTCCATTTTGTCAATCTGATTGAAGATTTGCTGGAGAGACTTCTTGTTTGTGGCGCGGAAGTATTGCCCGTCGACAGTGGATTGTGCCATTTGGGTGAGGAGCTTTTCGTCGAGCTCGACAGGGACGTTCTGGTATCGTATCCGGCCAAAGGCGTCGCGGAATGGATAGGGTGCGAGACCTTGTGTGCCGACACCGATGGTGTAGAGCCGGATGTTGTAGAGAGCGGCTATTTCGGCGGCGCTCTGCGGGTCGACGGCACCCTGGTTGTTGATGCCGTCGGTGAGGAGGATGATGACTTTACTTTTGGCTTCGCTGTCCTTGATGCGGTTGATGGCGGTGGCCAGACCGTCGCCCAAGGCAGTACCGTCTTTAATCATACCGCTTTTGAGTGAGGCGAGTTGTTTGAGGAGTACGTTATGGTCGATGGTGAGGGGTACTTGGGTAAAGGCTTCGCCGGAAAAGACCACCAGACCCATGCGGTCGTTTTTGCGACCTTCGATGAAGTCGGAGGCAACATTTTTGGCGGCTTCGAGACGGTTGGGTTTGAAGTCTTCGGCCAGCATACTGCCGCTCACGTCCATGGCGAGGACAATGTCGATGCCTTCCACTTTCATTTCTTGACGGCTGAGCATTCGTTGCGGTCGTGCAAGGGCAATGATGATGGCGGCTGCAACAACCATGCGCAGGATGAAAAGCAAAGGATATAGACGTTGGCGGAAGGTTTTGCGGACTCCTTTGAAGAGGGTGATGTTGGAGAATTGAAGTGCGGGTTTTTGTTTCCGGTAGCGCATGATGTACCACACCGCCATCAACGGGATGATGAGCAGGAGCAGCAGGAGGTAGGGGTGTGCAAAGGTTAACTGGTTCATGATTCAGTGTTTATTGGTGACGGGGATACATTGTTTTCGGCATCGGAAGGCTCTTCTTTGGGGGTCATGGCGGCAGTGTTCTTTATGAACTCTGTTGCCTGGTTGAGAGACAGGTCGTGCTGATAGGGTTGCGGGGTCGATTTGGCGAATTTGACCATATCGGCGTTTTGTAGTATTTGGCTCAAGGTTGAGGCGTTGTGGTCGGAGTAGGCTGGGCAGTTGTGGAAACTGTCGAGAGTCTGGTCGGTGGTCATCTCGGTTGATTGAATTCCGTAGGACTCTTCAAGATAGACACGCACGGTGTCGGTCAGTTCGGTGTAGTACTCTTTTACAAGGCCTTGCTGCCATAGCTGCTGTTGCCTCAGGTTTTCGAGCCGTTGCAAGGCGCGGGTGTCGGGGGGCAAGGGGGGCGCTTGGGGTACGCTGATAAGGGGTTTCTTCTTTTTAAAACGCAGCCAAATCAGCACTGTCAAAGCAACGACAGCCCAGAAGAGCCAAAAGAATGCGAGGGCGCGAACTATTTCGCCGAAAGTGTATGGCTGGTTCATGATGTTGGCGATGTCGCGGATGTTGGCGGTGGTTGTGTCAACCCCCGAAACATCGTTCACTGTCAGCATCACGGAGTCTGCGCCAATATGCAGCCAGTGTTCCCCTTCTTCAAAACTGGTCAAGGCGGTGTAGAGAGTTCCGTCGGTGGTGTCTATCCATTGTCTTACCGCAATGATGTCGTTGTTGGTAAGGTCTTCAAGAGAAGGATAGATTTTTGTTTTCTCTATGGAAAGCACGGTCTGGTCGCCAATCATGATGGTGGTACTGTCCAGTTTATAGTTGAACCGCATCATGTCGGGAGAAGGCAGCGAGTCCTGCGCTTTAGCCATCCAGCCTGATAGAAGCAGGCTTACGATTAATAATGTTATTTTCTTTAGTTCAGCCATGTTGTACATTTATTTTGAACGGCGTTCAAATAGTTTTTTTAGTTCTTTTACGTAGTCTTCGCCGGTGTAGAGAATGGTACGGTCAATGCCGTATTTGCGAAGCGACTCCTCGACCTTTGCAACGTGGGCGGCATAGCGTGCGGAGAAGTCCTTGCGGATGGAACTGTCGGCAGTGTCGATCCAGATTGTTTCATCGGTTTCCGGGTCATAGAACTTGGCAAGGCCGAGGTCGGGGAGGTGCATCTCTTTCTCGTCGGCAATACGGATGGCAACAAGGTCGTGCTTGCTGGAGGCTATCTTCAGGGCATCGGTGTAGTTGTCGTCGTAAAAGTCGCTCAAAAGGAATGCAGTGCTGCGTTTTTTGATGACATTAGAAAAGTAGCCGAGAGCCAGTGATAAATCCGTTCCGTTACTTGCAGGTCTAAAGGTGATTAGTTCGCGGATGATGCGGAGAATGTGGCTGCTCCCTTTCTTTGGGGGGATGAATTTTTCTATCTGGTCGCTGAACATGATGACACCAACCTTGTCGTTGTTCTGTATGGCACTGAAGGCAAGTGTCGCCGCCACTTCGGCAACCAATTCCTCTTTAAATTGGTGATGGGTGCCGAATCGGTTGGAGCCGCTCACGTCTACCAACAGCATGACGGTCAGTTCCCTTTCCTCCTCAAACACCTTCACATAAGGATGGTGCAGGCGGGCGGTGACATTCCAGTCTATACTGCGGATGTCGTCTCCGTATTGGTATTCGCGCACTTCGCTGAATGCCATTCCGCGTCCTTTGAAGGCACTATGGTACTCTCCCGAGAACAACTGCCGGGAGAGCCCGCGAGCCTTGATTTCTATTTTACGAACCTTTTTTAGTATATCGTTGTTCTGTTCCATGATTTGTTTTTAATTATCAACGGTGATAGCCAGGGAAAAAGACAATGCCTTTTCATTTATTGCCGTGAAACACCGTTATCAAGGCACATCAACGCGGTTCAAAATCTCATTCACAATCTCTTCGCTGGTCACGTTTTCGGCCTCAGCCTCATAGGTCAGGCCAACACGGTGGCGCAACACATCCATGGCCATGGCACGTACATCCTCAGGAATCACGTATCCACGGCGGCGCATAAAGGCATAAGCTTTCGAGGCCAAAGCCAAATTGATGCTACCACGGGGAGAAGCACCATAGCTGATAAGCCCCTTCAGATTGCCCATGCCGTATTGCTCTGGGTATCGGGTTGCAAAGACAATGTCGGTGATGTAATTCTCTATCTTTTCATCCATATAAACTTCCCTCACCAGGTCTCTGGCCTTGATGATGTCGGCGGGAGTCAGAATGGGATGCTGCTTGGCAAATCCGCTGCCCATCTGTTGGTGCAGAATCATGCGTTCTTCCTCTTTCTGAGGATAGGAAATAACCACCTTCAGCATGAAGCGGTCCACCTGTGCTTCGGGCAGGGGATAGGTGCCTTCCTGCTCAATAGGGTTCTGAGTGGCCATCACAAGGAAAGGCTCGTCCAGTTTATAAGTGGTTTCGCCAATTGTGACTTGGCGTTCCTGCATGGCCTCAAGCAGGGCGCTTTGCACCTTGGCAGGGGCACGGTTGATTTCATCGGCAAGGATAAAGTTTGAGAAGATAGGGCCTTTCTTGACATTGAAAGTCTCTGTCTTCTGGCTGTAAATCATGGTGCCGAGCAAATCGGCGGGCAACAAGTCGGGAGTGAACTGGATACGGCTGAACTTGGCATCGATGGCATTGGCCAGCGATGTGATGGTCAACGTCTTTGCCAGTCCGGGCACACCTTCCAATAATATGTGTCCGTTGCTCAGCAGCCCAATCATCAGGCTCTCTATCATGTGTTTCTGCCCAATAATGTTTTTGCGCAGTTCAAGTGTTAACGCATCGACAAATGCACTCTCTCGCGAGATGCGTTCATTCAGTTCTTGGATGTTGACAAAATCTTCCATATAATATAATTATGTTATTTCAATTTATTATTCTTTTCACAGGTCTCACATGTCGGCCTTTCACCCTTCAAAGGCACTTTTGTGTCCTGTCAGAAAAACTGCTTTGATAACGCACCCCTTTTTTTTTTATTGCCGAAACTGCATTTTTTTTGTTTTTTTAGCATGAAAAGCTTACTAATATAGAAAAAAAATGTATCTTTGCTAATTAAAATGTGCAAATGAAAATTAAATATCTAATTAAATATTAATATCTTATGAAAAGTAGAAAAGTACTTCTCGGCTTGATTGTGGGTCTCTGCGTCTGTCTTGCAGGCACTGCCACTGCCCAAAAAGCAAATTTTCAGAGTAACAAATTGGTCGAAATCGGACCCGATAATATCGGTGGCCGTGTGACCTCTGTTGTTATTGTTAACAATGCCACCGACGAGGCCTCGAGTTTGGTATATGCCGGCGCCGCTTCGGGTGGTCTCTATGTCCGCAACCTGCGTAGCGACGACTTATGGAAATATCAACCCTGCTATGTCGATGGCAAGGAGTTGACCCTCCCCATCAGCAGAATGGTCAGAATCAACGACAGCATCATCCTCATCGCTACAGGTGAAAGCTATTACCCCAAGGGCTGCAATCTCAACAAGATGGCTGCTCATGGCCGTGGCCTGTTCCTTTTCAACCTTAAAGACAACAATGCTGCCACCCGTTTTACCCGTGTCAACAACACTGACCCCGGATATGATTTTGATGCCAATTTCGCTTCGGTTAACGAAATGGCCACCATGTCCGCAATGGGTGTCACCTATGTCTATGTCGCCACTCCCAAAGGACTCTTCCGTTGGACTATCAACCAGCCTTCCGACTGGAACAAGGCTCCTCAGTCCATCTTCTCCGGCAATGTTCATTCCGTTGTCGTCTCCAAGCAATTCAACCGTGCTTTCTTCTCATGTGAAGGCGGCCTTTACAAAATCAGCGATGTCATCAACTCCGCTGATCCCGTCAATATCACGGGCAGCTGCGAAGGTTTCGGCGGCAACGCCAAAACCATCAAGCTGGCTCTTGCCCCCTCCGATGAAAGCTACCTCTATGCCCTCTCATCCGACCGCAATGGTTTGATGATTGGTCTCTACCTCTCACGCAACACCAACTCTTGGCAAATCCTTTCCACCTCCACCGTCATCCCGTTCAACGGCTCCGCCACTGCTAACACCTGCGGCGCAGTTGCTGTCAGCCCCACCGACCCCAGCCGCGTTTATATCGCTGGTGCCAACGTTTGGGTAGGTAAAGGTTATGTCGATAACTCTCCCTATCAGTGGACAGTCACCTCCTCCAACGAAAACCAGCTCAACTTTGGCGACTATATGTCAACCGTCTATTCCAACTCCCAGTTTGTCCATTCCGGCATCCAGCAGATTGTTTGCAACGCCTACTGGAATGAGGCCACAAGCTCCATCGAGGACATCAATCTTGTTGCCACCGACGGCGGTATCTACTCCTTCACTTCATCCAGCCCCAGATTTGTCAACTACAACCGTGGCTTGAACAATGTCCAGATTAACGGTCTTGCTGTCACCCCCGACGGTTCCATCATCGCCGGCTCCAACAGCAACGGTTGCCCCTTCATCGAATCCCGCATGGAACACCACGGCGGTGCCAACGACTCCACCTGGTACGATGGCTCCCGTGGCAACACCAACCACATGGCCAACATCCTTTGGAAAGGCAATGGCGGTAAAGTGGCTGCATCCCGTTTCACTCAGTATCAGCCCGAATCCCGTCGCCCCATCTTCGTCTCTTCCGGTAACGGCTCCTTGGGTCGTGCCTACAAAGACTTCTCCAACTATACCAACACTCAGGTTTGGACCAGCGATGAGGCCTTTACCTCCGACCAGATTTCCGGTGGCCCCACTATCGGTCAAATCTCCCTTTGGGAAACCGACAACAACCCTGCCAAAGACAGCATCCGTTTCACTATCGACACCCTCGGAACCGTTCGTCGTGGTGGTAAAGACGTTAAAATTGGCAACTCGGGCTTCCAAATCAAAACCGGCGACTCCATCGTCGTTCTCGACACTGCCCATGCCTTCCATCCCTTCTACCATGTCTTCGACCATAGCTTCTTCGTCCGTAACGAACCGAGCCACACCGTCCGTCGTCCCTATGCCAGCCGCATGCTTGCTGTCACTGTCGAGAAAGACATGACCGAAAACTCCAATGTCTCCTACTGCTGGGTACCCACCGACTTCCGCAAAGTATACGATGCCTCTAACGAAACCCGTTTCTGGGGTCATATCTACGGTATCAACCGCACCAACATCCCCCACAATTACATCCGTTATGCCGTCATGTCGCAGGATGGTGACTGCGTTTTCATTGCAGTTGATAACGACACCCTCAACCAATCCTACATCGTCCGTGTCCATGGATTCAATAGCCTTGACTACAGCCTGCCCATCTCCGTTGTACGTGGAGCCATCAAATACGACTTCAGCCGTCGTTCCACTACCACCGACACCATCAGATTTGCCGATGGCACATACCACTTTGGCCGCCGTATTTCCTCCATCAACATCGACCCCCGTGCCGGTCAAGACCGCCTCGTTATCACCTTCGACGGCTACAGCACCGAATACCCCAATGTCGTTTACATCGACAATGCTTCGTCCAACAACTATCAAATCCACGAAATCGGACTCCCCGGAGCTAATGCCAACGTACCCGCCTACAGCGCCATGGTCGAATTCACCAAAGGCGAAGTCTATGTAGGAACCGAGGACGGTGTATTCAAAGCCCCCAGCCTCTCTGCTTCTCCCGCATGGTCTGAATACGGCGATTTCCGTGGCGTTCCCGTCACCTCCATGTACCAGGTTACTTGCGACTACCCCATGTTCAAGCACATCGGTCACAAAGGCGTCTCTGAAGAACTCTACATCTTCCCCCGCACCAAGTGGAGCAAAGCCATGTACTTTGGCACCTACGGCCGTGGAATATTCATGGATAGCACCTATGTCGTCAACCACGAAAACGAGATTGTTTCCGAGGACATCTATCTTGACATCCCCACAGTCTACTCCGTCAGCAACAACAGCGTCCGCTTCTATCCCAACCCCGCTGTCAACCACACAACCATGGAACTCACCGTTGGCACTCCCGGCAAAGCCACTGCCATCGTCTATGACCTTAGCGGCAAGGTAGTCTATAGCGAAAACCTCGGCAACCTCGCCGAAGGTGTCCACACTCGCACCATCGACTGCCAGAACCTGCAACATGGCATGTACCTTGTCAACGTTGTCATTGGCGGCCAGAAAGCCACTTCGAAATTAGTTGTAAGATAAAATCAATTAGATAGGAAAAGAGGTACTGGCCACTCTCAGTACCTCTTTTTTCATATTCAAACCCTTTTTACCATTTATTCCAACCGATGCAAACAAACCTTGTACAAGAACTCCAATGGAGAGGCATGATACACGACATCATGCCCGGAACCGAAGAACAACTCAACAAAGAGGTCACTACCGCCTACGTAGGCATCGACCCCACAGCCGACTCGCTCCATATAGGCCACCTCGTCAGCATCATGCTCCTCAAACACCTTCAAATGGCAGGCCACAAACCCCTTGCCGTTGTCGGTGGTGCCACAGGCATGATTGGCGATCCCTCGTTCAAGGCTGCCGAGCGTAAACTCCTCACTCCCGACGAAGTCCAGCACAACGTAAGCTGCATCCGCCAGCAACTGTCCAAATTCCTCGATTTCGACAATCCCGTCAACGGTGCCGAGATATGCAACAACTACGACTGGATGAAAGACTACCTCTTCCTCGACTTCATCCGCGATGTCGGCAAGCATATCACCGTCAACTACATGATGACAAAGGACTCGGTCAAGAAACGTCTCGAAACAGGTCTCTCCTTCACCGAATTCAGCTACCAACTGCTGCAGGCCTACGACTATCTTGTGCTCTACCGCACCAAAGGATGCCGTCTGCAAATGGGCGGCTCCGACCAGTGGGGCAACATCACCACCGGCACCGAGCTGATACGCCGCATGGATGGTGGCGAAGCCTATGCGCTCACCTGTCCTCTCATCACCAAGGCCGATGGCACCAAATTCGGCAAAACCGAAGGCGGCAACGTCTGGCTCGACCCTGTCAAAACCAGCCCCTACAAATTCTACCAATTCTGGCTCAACTGCTCCGATGTCGATGCCGCACGCTACATCCGCATCTTCACTCTCCTCAGCCGTGAAGAAATCGAGGAATGTGAACGCCAAGCCGCCGAAGCACCCGAAAAGCGTGTGCTCCAGCGCGCACTTGCCAAGGACATCACCTGCCGTGTACATTCCGAAAAAGACTACAACATGGCTGTTGCAGCTTCCGAACTTCTCTTCGGCAAAGGCACAACCGAGCAACTGAACAGTCTCGACCGCAGTGTCATGCTCTCCGTTTTCGAAGGCGTGCCCCAGTTCACTGTCTCGCGTTCACGCATCGACGAAGGTGTGTCGCTCATCGACCTAGCTGCCGAAACCGGCATGTTCTCCTCCAAAGGCGAAATACGCCGTGAGTTGAAGCAGAATTCCATCTCGGTCAACAAAGCCAAGGTGGGTGAAGATTGCCGACTCACCGCTGCCGACATCCTTTCCTGTGGCAGTATCCTTGTGCAGAAAGGCAAAAAGTCCTACTATCTGCTCAATATCGAATAGCCGTCAACCCTTCTGACAGTATATCTGCCGGGGCTGTGCCGAATGTAAGGCGCAGCCCCGGCCACTTTTTACTATGTAAAAAGAAAGTGCCGTTTTTTTTGCAGGTTCGCTCGTTCTGCATTATTTTAACCTCAGTTCTCCCATATTTCTCCCATCCCAGATGGGAGAAATATGGGAGAAATATGGGAGAACTGAGGGTGAACGAGCGAAGGAAGAGGTTATTTT
Source organism: Bacteroidales bacterium (assembly GCA_017530105.1). GTDB lineage: Bacteria > Bacteroidota > Bacteroidia > Bacteroidales > P3 > Colimorpha. Next base: position 1,345 of record JAFXMW010000036.1, on the reverse strand, counting down.
GTGTGTTCATCAATCTGTCAAGTGGCGATGAGGGAGAGGGCTTGGGAGGGAGACAGGGAGGGACGGAAAAAGATATAAAAAAAATCGGCACCCAGACTCTCGGGTACCGATGGGAATTGATTTATTGATGTTGTTTAGTCTTCTTCGGTGATTTCAATCAACTTGCCGTCAGTCTCAAACGAAATGTGCTTCACTTCGGTCTCTTTCTTACAGAAAAGGAATCCTTTCATACGGGCAATGCGGGTTTGGTAAGTCATTTTGCCTTTGAGATTGCGGATGTAGAGTTGGGTGATTTTGTGTTTGGGGAATTTGTGGGCCACGGTGTCCTTGATGGCGTGGGGGTAGTACTCGGGGTCGATGATGTAGCGGGTTTCGGTGCCGTGGTTGGAGAAACGTGTGGCTTGCTGGTCACCGTCGGCGTTGGTGAAAGTGACCATGTAGTGGGTGCTGTCTTCGGTGACAGTCCAACTGATGTTTTTGGCATCTTTGTTTTGGTTTTGGAAGTCTTTTACGAATCTCACGGGCACGTCAGCTTCTTTAATTGAGCGTTCTTTTTGTGCAAAGACAACAGTCTGCCCCATGATAATAAGTGCTGCAAGTATGAGTATTTTTTTCATTTTGTGTAATTTAGGGTATTTTTGTTATTTGCTTTTTACGATACAAAGATACTAATTTTTTTTATATGTTTCTTTTTTGTTGAAAAAAAAATTTTTATTGTTGGTTTTCGACCGGGTGCTGAGGGTTGCCGGAGGGTTGCAGCAGGCTCATGTAAAGGCTCCAATATTGCTGCATGTGGTTTTCGTAACTGAAGGTTCCGGCATATTGTTGTGCGGCTTGGGCGAGGAGGGGAGTGTGGCCGGAGAGCCCTTGGCGGATGGTGTGGGCCATGTCTTGAGGGTCGAAACTGGAGAAGTAGCAGGCGTGGGTGCCGCCTATTTCGGGGAGGCTGGTGTGTTGTGAGGCGAAGACGGGTTTGCCCCATTGCATGGCCTCTATGAGTGGAAGGCCGAAGCCTTCGCTGAAGGAGGGCATGAGGAGGGCGGTGCAGTGGCTGTAGAGCCAGCGCCGTTGGTTGTCGGTTACCGGGCCTATGATGCGGATGTTGGGGTGGGAGGGCAGTTGTGAGCGTAGTTGGCGGGCGTAGGGGTCGCTGTCGTTGCCGGCAATGACAAGGTCGTAGTCGGGCAGGATGTCCATGACGGGAAAGAGGCTGTGGAGGTTTTTCTTGGGTTTTACCACTCCGATGCTGAGGAGGAAGGGGCGCGAGGGGTCGATGTTGTCGGGTTGTTCTTGAGGGCCTTGGGTGAGATTCTGGACTCCGTTGTAGATGATGTGTTGGGGCAGG
>JAFXMW010000035.1 GCA_017530105.1 Bacteroidales bacterium | reverse complement strand
TGTTTATGCCATATCAGCATTTCTTTCGGCATCTTGTCCACATCCCTGTCTCGCCGTAGCCCGCTACGTCTTCGCCAGCGATGCGGCCAATCTGCTCGAAACAAATACTAATCTGCCATAAACCCTAATGACCGATTTGGGTTTAACTGTTTCGTGTCGCGTCCTTTCGGGACGCAGTTCCCTTATGTCTGAGTATCACGGTACTGCACCTTCGGCTTGAACCGTGTTATTGATAGCCTCACCTCTTCGAGGTGATTTATCGAAGTCCCCCTATCTTTTTAGTTTATAGGAGAGTTCGGCCTCGTTGCCGCAGCAGTCGGTAAGGAAGATGCGGAGGTCGATGGTGGACACTTGTTTGTCTATCTGGTTGAGATCGATGGTAAGGGTAGCGTATTTACCGTCGAATTCGGCCAGAACCCATTCACCATTGATGAAGCAACGGTATTCGCGCACACCCGAGATGTCGTCGGACATTTTCATGCGTAGCACTGTGGACTTGATTTTGCCGTCTTGCTTGAAATTAAGCGGCTTGAGGGAAGGGGGAGTCACATCGTTGGCTACAACGAAATTGCCAAAGTCACGCACATCGGCTTCGAGCCAAAGACCGGGTTTGCCTTCCACTTTGCGTTCCACTACACGGGTGGGAAGGGCAGAGAGTTTGTCATCCTTCAGTTTACAAAGAACCAGTTGTTCGGGTTCAAAGCCAATGACCAAGGGGACACGGAGCTGCCAAGTGCGGTGAGGGGGATAGGGACTTTGCCATGGCTTGACGGTGTAGATTGGAGAGATATAACGGCGGTCTTTTTGGTGGCCATGGACGAGAAGGTCGTTATAGTAGACCATGCCTGCGGGCATGTCAATCTGATAGTCGCCACGGCTAATACTGAGGGGCCAGCGGACTGAAAGGCTGTCGGTGAAGAGGTGGTAGGACGGATGCTCCGGGACATCGTGCATTGGGACAAGTGTTTCGAGACTGTTGCGGACATAAAAAGAGCGGACACCACGGTTGCCATTGTAGTCGGATACAGCAACAGTGATGCGGTGGAGCATGGTGTCGGAAGAGATGAAACCCACACTGCCGTCGCCGAAGGTACGTGCCGGGCGTATGGGGTCGCCTTCCAGACGACGAGTGAGGATATAGGGACGGCGAGTGGCTTTATAATAATCATAATCGAGCTGGGCATTGATGGCACGGGTCTCGGAATAGGTGATAATGTCCATCTTATATTGGAAGAACGGCCTGCCATCAACCCAGATGTCGATACGGTCGTAGCCATTGCTTTGTGTGGAACCTTCGGACTGGTCGGCAGCGTAAACCCCAATGTAAAAGCGCCCCAAAACAGAGATGGGATTGTCGGGGGTGCCAAGACGCGAAGGCTTGTTGCCAAGGTCTACCTGATAGGGAGTTTTTGCGCTGTTGATTCGACTGTTGTTATCCACAGGAAGCAGCCGGATGCCACGAATGGTTGGCGGGATGTCGTCGTTGAGCGAAAGGCCATAACGCAAGGGATTAAGGCTTTGCTGGGTGCGGGTGTTGCGCACTTCGTAGTGCAAGTGGGGACCACCACTCATGCCTGTATTGCCGGCATAGGCTATCAGTTCTCCCTGTTTGACTGGCAGCAGGTTCTCAGGCACGACGGTATCGAGGGTGTAGCTCTGTAGCGATGCCTGACAGCGACGCACGTATTTGGCTATCTCTCCATGGTATCCATCGAGATGCAAGTAAACGGTAGTGATATTACCTTTATGATTAATATACAACATCTTGCCTCCATCGTAGGCAGAGATGCGGACACGCGATACATATCCGTCGGCAGGGGCATATACAGGTGTGCCAACACCATCGTCGCCACCAATTCGAAGATCGATACCGCTGTGGAAGTGGTTAGTTCGGATTTCGGCAAATGTACCCGATGGAGCGACAGGCATGTGCAGTGGGTTGATTAACTTAGGGGGCTGCAACGACTGGGAAGCAGCAGGGAAAGAGCAAAGAGACAACAGAACCACTAAAAAGAACCGAATGAGTGTCATATTATTGAATATTATGTATGAAAAATCTTTTTTTATTTCGTGTCGCCACACAATTCGCGTGCAGTTTGGAGAGCAGCCTGGGTAGGAGGATTGGACGAGAGCATGACGGCAATCTCGTTGATATGCTCGTCGTGAGAGAGTTGACGGATACGCGAGACCGTGCTTTCGCCTTCAAGCGATTTAGCCACTTTGAGGTGCTGGCCTGCTTTGGCAGCAATTTGCGGGAGATGGGAAATAGCTATTACCTGCATGTATTCTGACATCTGCCGCATAATGCCTCCCACTGCCACGGAAATGTCGCCCGAGACACCGCTGTCTATTTCATCGAAGATGACCGTAGGCAAGAGACTGCGACGGGTAACCAGCGACTTGACGGCGAGCATCAGCCGGGAAAGTTCGCCACCCGAAGCCACATCGGCAAGAGGCCTCGGTTCGGCACCTTGGTTGGCCGTGAAAAGCAGTTTGACGGCATCGTGTCCCAAAAGGCCATAAGCGGATGCCGGAGCGATGTCGGCAACAATGCGGGCTGACGACATGCCCAGATTTGCCAAGACAGGCAACAACTGTTTTTCGAGCAGCGAGGCAGCCTTGCGACGGCTTTGAGTCAGTTTCTCGGCAGCTTGTTGCATCCGGGCGTAAGCCTTGTCCACCTGCTCCATAATGTCCCGGATACGGTCGTCAAGGCTGTCGGCCTCCTGAAGCTGACAATCAAGATGATTCTGAATATCAAGAAGGGCTGAAATTGTATCAACCCCATGCTTTTTCTGCAAACGGTAGATAAGGTCAAGCCTGTCGTTTACTTGAGCCTGACGCTCGGGGGAATATTGTATTTTGTCGTCAAGGGAGCCCACTTCCGAAAGAATGTCCTGCACCTCGATAAGACAGGAATCCAGACGCTGATAGAGCGACTCGATGCCCTCGTGGTATGCAGCCACTTGAGAAAGACTGGAACGCGAAGAGACAAGCCGCGAAACCACCCCGTCGCCATCCACCCCATCGCATAGCGCCGCAACATTGCCCAAAGCCTCCTTTATGGTGCCTGCGTGTTCGAGAAGATGCGCTTCGTCCTCCAGTTCCTGCTGTTCATCGGGATCGAGTTTGGCAGCACTCAACTCATTGAAGAGAAAAAGGTTGTAGTCGCGATTGCGGTTATTCTCAGCTTCCTGCGATGTCAGTTGCTCCAAGTCTTGCTTGAGGGAGGCATACTGACGGTATAGAGTTTGGTATTCTGATAGTGGAGAATCGGAGGAAAGGGTGTCGAGAAGCTGGGTTTGGAAAGTACTCTCGGTGAGAGTCAGTGTTTGATATTGGGAATGGATGTCTAAGATGTGAACACCCAGTTCTTTGAGGAATTGAAGGTTGGCGGGACTATCGTTGACAAAGGCACGACTCTTGGCCGAGGGAAGAATCTCGCGACGGAGAATGAGGGTATCATCGTAATCGGCATCGAATCGTTCAAAAAGTGATTGTAACCCCAGACCCGAAATATCAAACGCGGCTTCTACAACACATTTGCGTTCCTTGTCGGAGAGTACCTGTGTGTCGGCACGCTGACCCAACAGCAGACCAAGGGCACCCAACAGGATAGACTTGCCGGCACCAGTCTCGCCAGTGATTACCACAAAACCCTTGTCGAAGACAATGTCTGTTTCGCGAATCAGCGCGTAGTTCTCGATATGTAATGTTTTGAGCATATACAAAATGTATTTTTTCAGCAAATGATAGGAGCAATGCGATTAATGGCATTGACCAGAGCATCGATGTCATCCGTTGTGGTGTAACAGGCAAAACTGGCGCGGACCGTACCTGGAATACCATAGCGATCCATTACAGGCTGGGTACAATGGTGACCTGTACGCACAGCTATGCCCAGTTTGTCGAGAAGGGTCCCCACGTCATAAGGATGGGCATTGCCCAACAAGAAAGAAATGACCCCTGCCTTATGCGGAGCCGTGCCGAAAATGCGAAGACCCGGAATGGCCGAAAGCTTTTCGGTAGCATAGTTAAGTAGTTCCTCTTCGTGGCGGGCAATGTTCTCAATCCCTTCCTGCTGCATAAAATCAATGGCGGCTCCCAACCCCAACACATCACCCACTGAGGGGGTACCAGCTTCGAAACGGAAAGGCAGTTCGTTATAGGTAGTACGCTCAAAAGTCACATCCTTTATCATTTCTCCTCCCCCTTGATAAGGAGGCAACTTGTCAAGCCACTCCTCACGTCCATACATCACTCCCACACCCATTGGGGCATACATCTTATGTCCCGAAAAACAATAAAAATCGCACCCAATTTCTTGCACATCGACAGGCATGTGGGCAACAGCCTGAGCACCGTCGATAAGCACTGGCACCTGATGGTCGTGGGCAATCCTTACAATCTCTTTAACTGGATTGACTGTGCCCAAAGTATTGGACACATGGCAACAAGCCACCAAACGTGTACGTTGGGAAAAGAGGGACTCATATACCTTCATATCCAACACACCTTCATCGTTGAAAGGAATCACCTTCAGCCGGGCACCCACCTGCTCGCAGGCCAGCTGCCAAGGAACAATATTGCTGTGGTGTTCCATTCCGGACACTATCACCTCATCACATTCTTTCAGGAATCCCCGTCCAAATGAAGAAGCAACCAAGTTGATGCTCTCGGTGGTACCACGGGTAAAGACAATCTCCTTGTTGTTGCGGGCATTTACAAAAAGTTGAACTTTCCGGCGCACCTCCTCGTATCGTTCGGTAGCCTGTGCAGCCAGATAATGGGCACCACGGTGAATATTGCTGTTCAACGTCAAATAATAGCCCGTCAAAGCATCTATCACCTGTTGGGGTTTCTGTGTAGTGGCGGCATTGTCAAGATAGACTAATGGATGTCCATACACTTTTGTATCAAGAATGGGAAAATTCATCATAGTAGCAAGTTCTTTTTTCAATGTCAAACGGTACCATTCATCTTATACAAGAAATACATTGCAACAACGCCCAGCGTGAGCAAGCCGAGAAAAATGAAGAAAGCCCAACTGCAGCCACGCTTGGGCAAAGGGCGGTTCTTGCGCATGAATACCCGCGCAAAATCTATTTTACGGTCTGTATCATTCATTGCTTTTTCTCTTTTTTATCACAGCTCTTACTACCAAAAAAACGACCACAACAGCAAACACCACACCAATTATCACCGATAATTGGTGGCTGTATTCCTTTATCACAGAGGGGTCCGCAGCCTGATATGCAAGCCAGCCCAGCAAAGCCAATACACAATTCCACACACCTGCACCCACAAAAGTGAAAAGAGTGAAAGCTGCCAGATTCATCTTCGACAAACCGGCCGGTATGGAAATCAACTGCCTAATGACCGGAATCAGCCTGCCCACCAAGGTTGATACATTGCCATGATCGTTGAAATACGTCTCGGCACGTTGGATTTTCTCTTTCGACAAACGCATCATTCGACCAACCTTGCTCTCGGCAAAAGCATATATCACCGGACGTCCCAGCCAACGAGACAGGAAATAATTGATATATGCACCCAGCAAAGCACCCAAAGTACCTATCAGCACAATAATCCATATTTTCATCCCACCACGGGTGTCGGGATTGCAAGCCACATACACTGCCGGAGGTATGACCACCTCCGACGGGAAGGGAATAAAAGAGCTTTCCAAAGTCATAAGCAAGCCCACCGTTTCGTAATTCATGTGTGCATCGTACCATGTAAGCACATCGGCCACGAATCCTGTAGAGTTGCTATCGGTTCCCTGCACCTGCTCGGCTATGGTCGTACCGTCGAAGTGTTCGACTCCGGCAAACGCCATATCCATGCAGCCAGCAAACAAAAGCATCAAAAGTACAATTCTTTTCATCATCTTCTTACCTTTTTAGATTGTTAATATATTGCAACACCTCAGTGTCATCTGCCAAGTCGGGAAACTGCCTGAGCAGTTCATCGAAACGATTTGAGTGTTCTACAGCATCATAAAGCAGCAAGTCTAACATCCTCGACCTTTTGCCCATTTTAAACAGGCAATAGATAAGGCGGGAGTCGAAAGCAAAAACATCGCAAGCCTCGCTGCGGGCACTTTCAAGCAACCCACAAGCATCATCAAAACGTCCGGCATTGATATACAAATCCGCCAAACTCATCCACAATCCATCGGCATGGGGGAAAAGGTTGATGGCACGGCGGTAACATTCTGCTGCCTCGTCGATATCACCTAATTTTTCATAACAGAGGCCCAAGTCGTTCCATGACAAGTAATCAGTGGGAAACTCTTTCACCGCATCTCGCAAATAAGCCGCAGCAGTATGATAATTCCCATCATCAAGGAAAATCCGACCGGTAAGATAACGGACATAGCGTCGCTGCTCCACATCCGAATGTTCAAGGGCATCGCGCAAAGCTTGTGCCGCACGCCCCATGTCGCCCAGTTTCCTATAACACTCCGAAAGGCCCAGATAAGCATCGGTCAAAGCATTGTCGATTGCCACAGCATACTCATAAGCATCCACCGCCTTTTCATACAATGAGAGCCAACGGTAAACGCAGCCCAGACAATACCATGCACTTCCCGAGTAAGGATGCTCGTCAACCACTTTCTCATAAAATCCCACACCCTCTTCCAAACGGTTTTCCTGTTGCCAAATGCAAGCCAGATTGTATAGCGAACGCTCATCGTTGGCATCCTTTTCAATGGCCATAAGATAGTACCTCTCTGCCTGACCATTCAACCCAAGATTATAGTATTCGTCCGCAATGTTTCCAAATACCACACCCGGTTCATTGCCATCCACCACGGCTCTTAGATAATAGTATATGGACTCTTCCGGCTGTCCACAAGAACTGCATATCACACCCAACGCATAGCACACATCCGTGTCTGTCGGATTCTGTTTCTCCAACTTCAACAATATTGATTTCGCTTCACCGTGCCTTCCCGACATACTCAGATAATATGCCTTATGCAAAAGGACGGTATCGTCTCCAGGGAAGAGTTTCTCCCCGTGTTTCACCACGGCCCCCAAACCTTCCACATCCTTTGAGTCAAGATAGAAATTGGCAATAGATTCTATTTCGCCCACGTCGAAATAACCCTCATGGTTCTCAAATCGGAGAACCAAGTTGCGCACAGCAGGGTCGGTATTTATAAAACGGTCTTTCTGCATCAGAAACTGAATCTAATTGTTATGCCACCCTTGGTGGTCGAATTGGGATAGGAATTGCGGATATACGGAGTATTGATATTGGTCTGGAAAAAGGCCCGCAACGTCAACGATGTAGACAATGCATACTCTGCCGACAATTCTGCCATCCACACCTCGCTACCCGACGACACCTGGCTGAAATTCTGGTTTATCTTACGTATGTTTGTCTTGTTACTATTGTATGTGATATTCAACTGCAGTACTATATCGCTCTTCAGGTGCTGAACCGTCTCGCCAACTTTCACATCAAAGGCCACATCCTTAAAACGATACCCTCCTCCAAAGGTAATACCCTCACGTGTCGTTTCGGTAAGCTGATTGTTGGAGAAACTCAGTCCTAAAGTCCTGTTCTTCTGTACCGAAAAATTCAACTGCACACTGTTGGTCATACTCACCGAAAGTCGTATCAACGGGTTAAATTGCTCACTTATTTGCACCCCCTCCATACTCACTGGAGCTATAAAATCATCCGACCCATTGAGTACTGTTTCGCTACCATAGTCATACCCATCCTTGCCCGATATCGCAGCATCGGTGTAATAGTTTCCAATGCTATATGTCGAAGAATACCTATGCGACAAAGAGATATTATTGAACCACTTCTTTAAGAAACCCACCTTGTTCAATCCATTGTAGTTTATTGACCAGTTGGGCAACGGCATCTTCATAAAGGGAGAAAAATCATAATTTGAAGCATCTCCACCCAAATAAGTGGAGAGGAAACTGGCAAGCAAAACCGTCTGCTGATTGGCTCCATATCCAAAGGGGAACATCTCGCCACTCATAGTGTCTCTTACCCATTCGTCGCAACGGGGGTCGTTGTTCATCTCCGCCAATCTGGCCGCCACTACGCCTCGGGCAGATAAGAATCTCTCGTATAATTCGTCCGGCGACACAAAAGCCGTTGCCATACTCCAGCACGTTGACGAATAACTACCGGACAATACATACGACAAAGGCCCATCTACATCACCCAAAGTACTCATAAACTTATAATAATATTCATCGCGTGACTGGAAATTTTGTGAAGCAGTCAATTCAATTCTGAAATCACGTATCGGCTCCACCGTTGCCTGGAACGAAAGCATTCTATTCAACGTGTTCTGATGGGCGCTGTTCATCAACGAGTCTTTCGACAACAGTCCTCTTCTTCGAAGTTTTTCCACTATACCGTCGTTATAACCCAGCACAAAAAGACCTCCCGGCATCCAATCATTTCTTGGATCCATACCTAACACCGACGCCGTTCCCATATATCCCGGCAACACCGCCCCAAACGATCCGCTGAACTGCACCGAGAAAGACTTGAGACCCGTAACAAAACGGATGGCAAAGTTACCTATCTCACTCATTGTCTCAGCCAGCTGAGCCCTCCGCACCGAATCGGGATTCTTAGCTCTTGCCAACGAGTCTTGTACCGCTTTCTCACGCTCTTTTTTCGTCATTCTCTTGGGATCCTTGGGTGGCGCTGTATTCTTCTGCTTATAGGCGTTTTTGATGAAATCAAAACGGTTGTATAACGTCTGCATCGAGCCAGACACAGATGCCTGCATCTGTGACGAACCATTCAATGTGCTGCCCTGCGAAGCCAATGCCTGAGTAGTCCCCAGGAAATTATATGTAGCCCTATACGACAGAGGCACTCGCAAAAAATCCATATAAGGAAGTTTACTTATCGGCAAATCCCACGAGGCATTCACGGTCTGTTGGAAATTCTGCATCGTACCGCCTTTGGCCAACGAATTGCCTATGGCTTCTCTGCTTTCTCGCGTATCAACCCTTCCCACAGGCTCGTCAATCCTTGCATTTGCCGTGGCACTGTACTGCAGGTGCAAACTCCGGCTAATATCCCACTGCAACCCATACTCTCGCCTCCACGTAAACTGCTTGTAATATGTGGGGCGCAAAATGACCAATGCCGCACCCTTTTGTCTCAACAACGTCTCTTCGTAGTCTCTGTACACCTCAGTGCTGAACGATACATTCTTCGGCTTGTAATACAGGTTGAAATCTTTGATAAACTTGCCGTTCTTGCTATTGATGAATTTCGAACTTGAATTGGCAAAAGGCGAAAACAGTCCCGGTTCTTTAGGAGTAAAGGCATACGTGAATCCACCACGGTGCTGATCCTTGTTGTAATACGATATTTCATCATCCGACGACCGCTCTCTACTATAGGCATACGAAAATGTGAAATTCTCTATGTCATAGAAATGGGGCTTTAAAGCAGACTTTCCAGTTCTGTCTTTCCGCATATTTGTCAACGTGATGTTAGTGGTTGTATGACGCTCCTGTGCCATACTGCGCACACTGTCGCGCTCTTTCTGCGTTGAATAGGTCCTCAAATCCTCCCTCAACCGCACATCAGGATCCAAAGGATTATATTCCGGACTTCCCACCTGCTTGTTGTAGTCAAGATAGAAAGGAATGTGCACCCCCCAGTCATCCGGCAGGAACTTCCCAAGCTCAAGATCCAAGGTACTCTGCATCTGCAACGTATTCACCAATTCAAGCGATGTCGGCTTCTCCTCCAGATTTCCAAATCCAGATGTACGATACGAACCATACATCGACAAATTACCCAAATCTGCCAAATTGGTACGTGCCAACGCCATCGCTGCCCACCCACCACGATTGTTAAAATCAGTCAACCGCAACTCATTCAACCATACGATACACGACTTTGGCAACATATCATTCCCGTCATCCATCGACTCCTTTTTGGGATTTCTCACTCCCACCATGATTACCTTCACCTTCCCAAGATTGGGGGTTCCTAACACCGTATACTTGCGTCCATCCACATATTCACTATAAAGCAGTTGACTGCTGTACGACAAATCGCCATTACGTATCAGCCGGTTGCGGTTGGTCTTAATATCAACCAAACGCGTAAGGTCTATCTCCACATTGTTCTCTCTCGGCCAAATGGCATACGCGTCATCCTTCCCAATTCCCCATTCAGTGAACTTTAAGGGCACCTCATACTCATAGTAATTGCTTGTATAGTCACTTCCCAATCGAACAAAAAGCACCAAGTCGTCATCATTTACCGGACTATCCATGGTCTTTTGCTCGGCATGGACAAACATCTTCAACTTGCCGTAATTTCTCAAGTCGTATTGAGTACTGCGGTACACTGCACGGGCATCACCCGACGACAAATCACTTATGTCGAGCGACAAAGCCTGTTCATTCAGCTTGATTGCAACCGACGAGGTGCTATACCACTCCTCTCGCTGAATATCGGGGGGCAGAACGTATGGAACAGGATATCGGCTTCCGTTTTCCTCGATATTGACCGTACTGATGCTGAACGAGGTATTCGAGCCTGTCCCTGTTGGGTAGTCACCGGGCTGCAGAAGGTTTTCAGTATATTTTCTCCATGTGGCATACACCAACTCCATTGTGGCAAAACGTAGTATTATGGGCTCCTCAAAATCATTCAAGAAAATCCTCATAAAACGGATGGAATGGAACCCATTCAACTTGCCTATCAACTGGTCGTACTCCCTCACCGGTATTCTGAACTGATACCACTTGCATGAAGTAGTGGTGCCGTTGGGCAGCATGATGTTTTCAGCCTCTTGTATGTCTACTATATGATTCTGCCCAATTACCATCTTGGCAGGGTCGAGCTCTATCAGATACTGATAATAGTTCTCTCCCTCACTTAAAGTATTATCTTTGTTGATGTCCTCCACGTTGGGATAGATTGAGGCGGCAGTGGTATAAGCTTCGGTGTTATCGGCATCCACCGTCGAGTTGCCTTCGGGATTGTTGTATCTCTTGTACCTGTCGTTGATTTTCACATCTTCCTCGTCGTAGTCCGAACCGCGGTAGTAGTGGAAATCATCGCCCGAAGGGTCGGCTATGGCCATCTGATAAGCTTGCGACGAGGTGCCGTGGACGAGGGCTATCTGCTCGAGGTAGCCAGCAAAGAAACTCTGCTCGTCCTGTGCACCACGGGTGCTGCTGAGTCCGTCATAACCAATATCCTGATATTTCCGCGACGACTCATCGCCCGAGAAGGCGTTGACTATGGGTTGTGTGTTGGGCACCCGTCCCCAGATAGTGGTGTCCACTCCTGTCACTTCAGGCCCCGTGGGCAATCCGTTCTCAAAACTTTTGCGGCCGTCGCGAAGAATATCTTCACTAATGTCGCCTAAGTTAATATAAAGTTTTCCGCCCGTATGGTTGGGGTTGTCGATAAAAGGATCCATCATCCAGAACTCGATGGTCTCGATATTCTGGGTTTCGAAGTCGGTGTAGTCGAGCTGGCGCATGATACCTGCCCAACGGCTCTTGGGCTGAGCCAGCAATCCCTCGGCTGTGAGTCCCGCGCTATAAGGTGTCGGCGACACATCGTAATTATATGGACCGCGTTCCTCGGGATAATAGGCCAGATTAAGTTCATACACATTTATCAGTTCTCCCTGAGCCAGTTGTTTGTTTGGGAATACCTCCTGTTCGCTGATACGACGAGCATACGGCTGTGACCGGTCTTCCTCGTTGACGTTGCGGGGGCACTCGGTACTGTAAAATATGTTGTCTATACGATACCACGCCAGTTTGGCTCGGTTGAAACCATAAGCCAGTCCAGTGGAGGGTGCTGTTTCGGGGAAGAGAGGCAACTGTGTCTTGTAGTCCTGCGGAGTGGAAGCAAGGTGCCAATGCATTACACCCTTCAAGTCTATACTACTCTCCGCACCCTCGAAATCGTCCACATAAGTCACACTTCCCTCCTTGCTGCCCGTGGAGGCGATGCCGGGAATAAACTGGGCGAACTCAGCTGATAGGGTAAGGTTTGAGGGTGCCTTGGTGTCGATTCCGGGCAGTTTGTCTATCAAACGGGTGATGAAAGGTGCTTCGTGACGGTAGTTCAAGTCAAAACCCCATATACTGTTACTGGTAGGTTCTTCACCGAAATTATTTTTCTGCGTGAGGGGTTTCTCATGTAGGTTCATGAAGGTGGCTCCGATGTTGAAGTCGGGTTCAATCTCATAGTTGACATGGGCACCGGCCATCGTCTTGGTCATCATGCTGAACGAGTTGTTCTCACTGCTGACGCTGATGGGGGTGCCGCTGCTGAGAATACTCTCATTCACTATGCGCACAGTGCCCATAGTATAATCCACCGTATAGTCAACATTCTCTATCAAGGGCACACCTCCTGCCGTAACGGTCACCGAACCCGGCGACACACTGTAGCCAAGCGAAATTTCCCCACTCACCGTAGAAGAAAAATAGCCCTCTATATAGAATTTGTTCTTGTCGGCATACTGCTGGGCAAGGGCACGCGTCATGGTGTACAGCGAGTCGAAACAATACTCCTGGGCAAACTCATCGTCGCCCAGTATCGTTCGCAAATCACGACCAAACGGCTCCACATAAGGGAAGAATATCCTACCCGTGGTGGCCTGTATGGTTCCTCCTTTATAAGCTGCACTGTCAAACCAGTCGAATACTCCGTCGGCATAATAGTAATTCTGCGATGCATCCATCCTGTCCAGGCCGAAAAGCTCTATCAAAGGAATACCCTCCTTGGGACCGGAAGTGAAGAAACCGATACCCACACCTCCCTCGCGGCTTTCGTGCAAGATATTGAGTCGGAAGTTCTCGCGACTAATTTGCGTGCTGCGTAGGAAGTAAACATTCTTCATCATCAAGCGCCACAGCGGGCTGCGGGTGTCCACACCAGCCCCTTTGATAAGTTTCACCACAAGGGTGTTGGGGTCGTTCACACCATCGGTGGTGAGTTCACCCACCTGATACACCGTGGTGTCGCCAATTACCTGATACTGGAACGCCACAGCAAGCACTTGGTCTGCACTGAGTGGCTGGCTGAGAGTGATGAACCCCAGTTGCTGGTTGTAGGTGTACTCGCTGCTGTTGAGAAGTCGTGCACTCTCCACTTTCTCATAGTCGCTTCCTGCTGTGAATCCCGCTCCCTCCATATAGGAAGTAATGTTGTCGACACTGCGTATGGCGGCGGGGTTAAGTATCTCAAGAAGGTTGTTGCTGCCGTTTGACGGCTTTGTCGAGCGCCCTCCCACTATCCGGCTGTTCGACGGATTATTCTCGCCCAAATCGGTAAGGGCAAGAATATTGCGGTTATTGGTAACAGCCGCTCCCACATTGGTTCGCCACACCTCAAGACGTATAATCCTGATATTGGTATTGGGTGTGGGCAGTGTCGACATCGCCTGATTGTAGTTGTCGTGGAAATATTGCGCAATAAAATAATGGCGGTTCTCTTCATACTCATCCACCCTTATCTGGAACTCCTGGGTCGAGGCTCCACCCTGCACTCGCATGTTCTCAGTGCTGGTTTCCTTTTGCGACACCACAGCATCAACCGTCAGTTTACCGAATTTAAGCTTGGTGTGGACACCAAACAACTCCTGACTGCCATGAATGAGGGTTGTATTAAGCGGAAACGAAATGTTGGCAGCCTCAAACAACTGGATAATATCATCCTCCTTGCCTTCGTATTTCAGCTTTATCTTGTTCTCAAAATCAAATGTAGCCTGGGTATTCCAATTGATATCGAAGTCAAACAAGTCGCCTATCTTGGCATTCAAACTCACTTGTATGTTCTCGTCAAAATCGAAAGTAGTGACACTGCGGCGGTTCGCATCAAGATTGTAGTCATCGCGGAAATTGTTCACTATCTGGAACGTCAAATCAGCACTTCCAGAAGGATTGATACTGATATTGGGAACGGCAAGCAGTCCGTCGACTTTCTTGCTGATTTCGCTGAAACCCGGAATACGGCTCAACAGTCCGTCGTCTGCGGCAGTGTCGCTCACCGCTGACCGGTCATTCCAATACTTCTTCATCAACTGATCCATCTGATAGTCCTGATACTGTTCAAAGGTCATGTACTCACGGTTTATTACCATGTCCCCCACCCGCGTGACCTTGACATACGAGCCACTCTGTGCATCATATTCCACCTGCGTGGTAACACCCCCGTCCGGCGACTGGGCATACACACTCCCGCCAGGAACCATCAAAGCAATCAACAACAGACCGAGAACCACAAACATGCCGAAAACATTCTTTCGAGAATTGTCCGAGGGCATGCATATCCGCTCACCCGAACACCCAAAAGATTGTTTTCCGACCATCCTCATTTCTGCTCCTTGTCTATAGTTCTCAGTTATCATAAAAGAAGTCAAATCCGCTTGAGGGCTTCTTTGATTAGTTCTTCCACCGAAAGATTGGCATCAAGTGACTGCATCACCTTATCTGCGGCAGCCTTTGCAAATCCAAGCATCACCAATGCAGCAACGGCCTCGTCTTTCTTTGCCGATGCCTGTGCCGCAACTCCAGTCACTGGCACCGCTGTGCCACCCACCGAAGAGACTTTATCCTGCAATTCCAACACAATGCGCTGTGCCGTCTTGGCTCCTACGCCTTTCACCCGCTGCACCATCTTGGCATCCTGCGAGGCGATGGCGTTGGCCAATTCTTCAACCGACAGCGACGAGAGCATCATCCGCGCCGTGGCAGCACCCACTCCGTTCACCCCCAAAAGCAAGCGAAACATATCGCGTTCCGCAGTAGTATAGAAGCCATATAGCAGATAGGCATCCTCGCGAACCACCTCATGCACCCACAGCTTCACTTCGGACTTCTCCTGAATGGCGCTATAAGTGTTGAGTGTTATTTCCAACAGATAGCCCACACCGCCGCAATCCACCACTGCTGTGGCAGGCGTCACCATGGCCAATTTCCCTGACAAATATTCGTACATCTCTTTTATCTGTTACTCAATGGCAAAAGCACCTCTCTCGCACCAATTCACATCCCCATAGGCACATTTGCTTGTTTTTACCTAATTTTTCCGTATACCATTTTTCGTTCCACACTCGTTGTATCGTCGCTGTAGCGATAGCCTATCCCCCTTGCGGGCGACTCCTCCTTCAGGTGATAGTCTCCCTTGTCAACATCCACAAACAGCGGATCCTCATCCCACTCTCCTCCACGCACCAGACAATGGTCAACCACGGCCGTGGCCTCAACCCTCTCGTCAAGCCCTATGTATAGCTCGCCGTCGGCACGGGTGCCATATATTATGCAATCCTTCAACCTAGCACGCATAGGCCAAAGATACAATGTGCCGTCATACTCCATGGTGTTGGTAATAACCACACTGGGTGACTTGCGCGAGTCGTAACGCCAATAGTCGGCAAAAGTGCAGTTGGAAAAAGCATAGTCGCCCCCATACTGCATGGCCACGGTAGCCACTCCGCAATTGGCAACCAACAAGTTGTCACCCTCGACATAGGCTGTCTGGCACAAGAGTCCTGCGAGAGTGTGGTTTGCCACCTGAGTGTTGCTGATAACAAGGGTAGGGTTGGCATTGGCACAACTGTCCACCCGCAAACCCACAAACGCATTCTCGATACGGGCGTGGTCAATCACATTATTGCGGCTGCCCACCGAAAGCCACACATAGCCCCATTGGCCGGGCAACTGGGCATAACGCCCGTCCTGCCTCACCGAAGTAAACAGCACCGGCCTTTCATCTGTGCCGCGTACATCGAGGGTAGCACTGTCGTAAACCCAAAGTACTGCATCGTTAGTGAAATACAACTCATCCCCTTCTCTCAGCCGCAACGTCTGTCGCGAATCAACCACCGCATAGCCGATAATGACATGGGGCAAATCGTGCCGCCAATTATCACAATCTATCACACTGTAAGCAAACGGTTTGCCAAAGTTCGCATCAATAAGAGGCGTGCCGTCAGGGTTGTGTATCGTGTCGGTAGGGACATGATAGACGGCGTTACGACCGTAGGCCGTGAGAGGGAAACGTCTCACACCCTTCTCGGTCTTGAAAAGCACAGCATCCTCTATCAGAAACGGCTCCGTGGCGAGGTTTGGCCTGATATTGGCACGCACAAAGACAAAGATACTGTCACCCGCAGCTATATCCACATTGCGGGCCACCATGCATGTATCGCCATCCACATTAATACGGAAACGCGAAGCGTAGCCCCCAGCAAGGGTCACCTCGCTCAAACGTACCCCTTCGCTCCCGCGGTTATAGACCTTGAACTGGCGTGTGGTGGTGCCCATCTGCGTAAAAACGGTATCGAAAGCCATCGTGTCGCACGAAAATTCAAGCGCATCCATCTCCTGGGACAGCACTTCCTCTTTCTGGCACGACACCACCGCCAAGGCAAGAATTGCCAAGGCCATTACAGATGTATATAATACACGTTTCGACATGTTGTTTAATAACGAAAATGCAAGGTGTTTATTATTAATCCGCTCAAAAAATCTTCTGCACCTCTTAAAGCACCTGTAAAACAGCATCCTGAACATATATGGTTATATCCGCAACCCCTCGGGGTGGCATCGAAGCCTGTGCACATTAATATTGACTTTTTTTCGCTGGCAGATGCCAGCATGTAGCACACCCCTACCCCTCTATTAGAGGGGACGATGGCTGACGCAGTTAATCAACCTCACGTGTCAAGATGTCACGGCAGCCATCCAATGCAATACCCCGTAGGGTTCAACTCCCGAACAATTGATTAGGGACAAAATTACCCATTATACAATTTACATATTGTCGACCATTTACCACCTATAATCACATTTTTTCATTTTTTCTCTTGTAAGTTCAAAATAATTTGTAACTTTGCAGCCGAAAAAAACTGCCTCCCCTCTCTATAATACCAACGGGACATCATCGACACAAGGGACAATCCCCCAACCTTACCACCACTACAATACACTCTGAAAAGACAAAAAAGAGCATTGAATTAAACACAATATTATTAATCAAAACGTATTTGTTATGAAGAAACATCTACAAAAATTGTTGCTCATTGCGGCGTTGCTGTGCGTCCCATGGGTGACACAGGGTCAATCCTTGACGGATTACACCCTGACGGTTGACACAACAACGTTCAATTCCATTGCGGGAACAGGCACTCCCCTGTCATTCTCCACTTTGGACGACGGTTATGCAACCGCGACATTGCCGTTTGCCTTCGGCTATGGCGAAAACACATTCCTCTCAGGGACAAACATTGCGTTTTCCGCCAATGGATTCATCCGCCTGAACGCCACAAGCACAAGCGGCACGACAGCATCCTATTCGAATACGTCCGACCTCTACATCACTGCTCTGCTACAGCAGGATGCACATCTCGGACGCTACACAAATTCCGCAGCGTACTATAAGTACGATGCGACAGAGGGTACCTACACCATCGAGTACCATCTGCTGGGAGCCTACACCACCCCCTACGGTGCCTATTCCTACCAAGTGGTGCTCCACAACAACGGAAACATAGAATTTATCTATGACTCTGTTGATTTGGGAGGTGCAACGTCACGCACCTTTGCCACCTATCTGACTGACGGCCCCAACAATGACCGGCTCTTTATCACAGGTGCATGGGCCAGCCCCGTTGTTTCCACCTCTTATACCACACGTCCATACGACACCCTTCCCGCACACGGTTTGCGCTACACGCTGACCCGTCCCATTGTCACCTGCCCCAAACCCGCTACGGTCACAGCCTCGAACATCGCCCCCAACAGTTTCGATTTCTCCTGGACCGATCTCTCCTCTGCCACCAGTTGGCATGTGCAACTGCTTCAGGACAGCACCATCGTCTCCGACAATGTGGAGACCACTGACTCTGTTTCCTTTACAAGTCTATTACCCAACACTCTCTATACCGCCCGCGTTGCCGGCATCTGCGGCCCCGGCGACACCAGTTCGTTTAAAACGAAAACTGTGCGCACTGCATGTAGTTTCATCACCACACTGCCTTACGAAAACGGCTTTGAGGACGACCCATACTACAGCGCCGTGTCCTATGCCGATGCGTTCCCTTATTGCTGGACACGCATCAACGATGCCAGCGGCACCATTAATTACTATCCCTACATCACCACAACAACCAGTTATGTGCACAACGGCACCAAGGGTATGTACTGGTACCAATCCACCACCAGCACTTATGCCGACAACGAGTTCGCTGTGTTGCCGGGTATTGATACCTCGGTGTATAACATCAGCGACCTGACGTTGTCGTTCTATGCCAAGACCACGTCGACCAGTTACCATCCCCAACCTGTCGTGGGTGTGATGACCGACCCGACGGATGCCAGCACCTTCACTCCCGTACACACTCTTTCATCCACGGACATCACGACAACATGGCAGCTTTTTGCCATTCCGCTTGCCAACTTCACGGGATATGGCAACTATATTGCCATCAAATGGGCTCGCCCGTCATCCTCATGCTATATGGCAATCGACGACATTTTCGTGACCAACGAGTGGTGTAACCCGCCCCAGAACGTCACTGCCACCAGCACCCTCGAGGAGGTGACCATAAGCTGGACCGGCAGCGATGACTATAGCTACAGGGTTATTTTAAACGATGACACTGTCACAGGCATTACCGACCATTTCTACACCTTTGCCAACCTCACCCCCAATACCCAGTATGAGTATTCTGTAGCCACTGAGTGTGCTTCGTCCACCAGCCTGAACCTTTCCGGCTCCATCCGCACCCGTTGCTACCTCCTCGACAGCGTGCCCTACACCATGGGCTTCGAAGCTTCGGAGGGTGTCAACACTGGCAGCACTACCAATAACGATTTTGTCAACTGCTGGTTCCATCTGAATAACGGCACCAATTATTTCGGATACCCGTATGTGGCTTCCAGCAGCAGTTATAACCACACCCCCGGCGGCAGCCGCGGTCTCTATTGGTATCTCACCACTACCACCGGCACCTATGGCGACTACCAAATTGTCGTGCTGCCCGGTGTGGATACAAACATCTACCCCACCACCACTTTGCAACTCTCTTTCTGGGCAAGAGCCTCCAGCGCATCATATTATCCGACATTCACCGTAGGCGTAATGACAGACCCCAACGACATCAATACTTTTGTACTCGTTGATACTGTCAATATAGGAAACAGCACAGCATGGAATGAATACACCACCTCTTTAGCTTCATACAATGGCAGTGGCAACTACGTTGCACTGCGTGCTGACAGACCAACCTCTTCTTGGTACGCTTATGTTGACGACATTACACTCGAAATGATTCCCGATTGCCCTCATGTAGAGAATATCGCTGCCCACAGCATTACCACCAACTCAGCTGAACTGTCTTGGCACGAAACAGGCTCTGCAACCAACTGGGAAATTACGTACCTGTCGGACGGTACACCATCCGACCTCGCTGTGACCATGACAGTAACCGATACTAATGCCACCCTTACTGGACTCCAACCCAACACGCATTATTACGTTTGGATTACTCCCATCTGTCCTGGATATGTCAGACCTCAATTTATCAGTTTTCGTACCAACTGTAATTTCCTTGATTCCCTTCCCTACTCCATGTCATTTGAATCATGGGAAGGTGTCAGCACCGGTAGCTCTTCAAACCCCAACTTTGCCAACTGCTGGCATCGTCTGAACAATGGTACTAGTTACTTCGGATACCCTTATGTGAATAGTAGTGGCAATTACAACCACACCCCCAATGGCGTACAAGGTCTATATTGGTACAACTCAACTACCCTTAACACATACGGCGACTACCAAGTTGTTGTATTACCTGCTGTAGACATATACCAATATCCTCTACGTACCCTTCAACTCTCCTTCTGGGCTCGAAGTACAAGTACTTCATACTATCCCGTATTCACAGTGGGTGTGATGTCCGACCCCAACGATATCAACACCTTTGTTGCCGTAGACACCATCCATGTGGACAACAGTACCGCATGGGGCGAATACATCACCTCGTTAGAGTCATACTCTGGCAACGGTACCTTCGTAGCCTTAAGAGCCGACCGAACCTCTGCCTATTGGTATGCTTGCGTCGATGACATCACCCTATCAGTACGATCCTGTGGTCTTCATGCAAACCGTCTGCCCTATTTCGACAACTTCGACAACTATACTGTCTCCACTACCGCCAAGACAGGTGTAGAACCTCCCTGTTGGACATTGGTACATCAAGACGTGGCCATGACCGACGAGTACAAGCCCATGCTCTACTACAACCCCGACAACGCCCATAGTGGTGACTATAGTCTCCTTCTCAACAAACGCGGCATCTATGCCATGCCCTACATCGACACCAACATCAATAACTTAAAACTAAGTTTCTACCTAAAACAGCAGCAGACTAAATACCAGCTTCAAGTAGGTGTAATGAGCGACTTAAACGACCCAAATACCTTTGAACCTTTCACCACCATAGACAACAGTAGCACCAATGTGGAATTTGTCAAGGTTGACTTTTCCTCTTACACAGGTAACGGACACTATATCGCCTTCCACAACATCCTCGCCCCTGGCTACAACGGGGACTTCAGCTGCAACTACATCGACGACCTCACTCTGTACAGCTGCCCAGCCAATACTACCTACAGCATCATGTCCATGAACACCTACACTTGGCATGACTCCACATACACTGAAAGTGGAATTTATCTTTTTACATACGAAAATGAAAATGGATGTTCCATCACCGACACCCTTCAGCTCACCATCTGCCCCCAAGGAGTACACAACATAGTCAATGCCATCGACTATTACGAATGGCATGGTCAGACCTTCTACGAAAACGGATGGTACAACTATGTTTATTCCAACGACGAAGGCTGCTATATCACCGACACTCTGCAACTGTACCTCTGGCCCTGCTACACCCATCTGACCGACAGCGAAGGAACCTTCTCCTATGGCCCAGAAAACCCCGATGTAGACTGCCATGTAGAAAACATCAACTGCGCTTGGCTCATCCAGCCCGAAGGAGCCACAATTGTAGAACTTTCCATAACAAAAATACATGAAGATTGGGGTGACCATATCATCATCTACGACGGTGACAACCCCGATGCCCCTGTCATTGCCTATTTATATGACAGGGACTTACCTTGGGATTCACCCCGTACCATTATCTCCACCGGCAACAGTATACTGGTACAAATCGAGAATGACGACAATTGCACCGGCTCTAAATGGACTGCCCACTACAAAGGCCGCGACTGCTACTGCCCGTCGCAGTACATCCTTACCGATGTCGACGGCGGGTTCAACGACAATCCTGTCAACGACTATGCCAACAACTCCAACTGTAGCTGGTTGATACGTCCTCGTGAATTCAACGGTGCATACCCCGATTCAATCACCCTTACCTTCACCAACTTCAACACTGAGGAGGGTTATGACATTGTCACCGTTTACGATGGCGACAGCACCGATGCGCCTGTCCTCGCCACCCTCTCCGGCAGCATCGACAGTTTCTCCGTCACCTCCTCCGACAGTGTCATGCTGGTCGTCTTCACCACCAACGATTCTATCACCGCTTCCGGCTGGGAAGCCTCCTACTATTCGCATGTCAACCTCGACTTCTACGTCTACTCCGACAACGAAGAAATGGGCACCGTTACTGGCTCAGGCAGTCACCCCAGAGACACCGAATTCACCATCGAAGCCTTCCCCAACGATGGCTATGTCTTCTTGCAATGGAGTGACGGCAGCACAGAGAACCCACGGACGATTTGGTCGTCCAATTTCTGGGACAATTACGAGTTTTGGGCATACTTCCACGCCATCCGTGAGACAGATGTCCCCGACAATGTCCCCACCGATGGACTCATGGCCTACTATCCCTTCACCGCCAACGCCGACGACTACAGTGGCAATAACAACCACGGCTTACGTGAAGGCAGCGACGGAGGACCCTCCATCACCACCGACCGCTTCGGCAACGACAGCAGCGCCTACGAGTTCGGCGGTTACGACAGAGCCACTTGGATACGGGTCAAAAACAGCAATTCCCTTCAGCTCGACACCAGCTTAACCATTTCCGTATGGGTGATACAATACTTTGGCAACAGTATGGACGGCTGGGGTCGTCGGCAAGACAACCGCGGCGGAAACATCCTTTGCAAAGACGGCGACCGCGGCGGTTTCTGGTTTAGCATGGGAGACAATACCGAACATGGCTACCCTGACAGGGCGTATGTTAATTTCGGAAACAAATACAATTATCAAGAAATTTATTCGTATATGGACTGCCAGACAACGCCCAAATGGGCACATTATGTGGCCATTGCCGACGGCCGTCACCTGAGCATCTACTGCAACGGTGTCTTGGCGGCAGACACCATCAACGAACAATCCATCTCTTTCCATGACGCCAACGGACGGGATTTGATGATAGGCATCTACGATATGGGATCCCCGTTCTGGTATCCTTTCAATGGCAAGATTGACGACATCGCTCTCTACAACCGCGCCCTCTCCGAGGAGGAAATCCAGTTACTCTATGGCGGCTACGTTGACCCCGCAGAAGAATTGTGCATATCCGACACCATCGATGCCTTCGGCAGCATAGTCTGGCACGGCAACACCTACTCCGAAAGCGGCGACTATGTCCTCCGCACTGCCAACGGCTGCGACACCATCTACCGCCTACACCTCATCATCCACGACAACTGCACCATCCAAAGCCTGCCCTTCTTTGATGACTTCGACCACTACACCACCTCCACTACTGCCAAGACGGGTGTCCGGCCTTCTTGCTGGACTCTCGCCCGTCAGGATGTCGCCATAGCCGACGAGTACAAGCCCATGATATACTACAACGCCGACAATACCCACAGCGGCGACTACAGCCTTATCCTCAACAAGCGGGGTATCTTTGCCATGCCATACCTCGATGCCAATATCAACGATGTGAAAATAAGTTTCTACCTCAGGCAGCAACAAGCAAAATACCAGCTTCAGGTAGGCGTGATGAGCGACCTGTGGGATTTTTCCACCTATGTCCCTGTCACCACCATCAACAACAGCAGTACCAATATTGAATTTGTGCAGGTCGACTTCTCCTCCTACACTGGCAACGGCCACTACATTGCCTTCCGCAACATTCTCGCCTCAGGCTACAACGGTGACTACAGCATCAACTACATCGACGATTTAACCCTCTACACCTGCCCCGACGGCTCTTATTATGACACCCTGGCTCTCGGCAGCTACACCTGGCACGACTCCACCTATTCCGCCAGCGGCCTCTACACCTACAACTATGTAGACCGCTACGGCTGTCCCATCACCGACACCCTGCATCTCACCGTCTGCCCCACCCTCTCAGGCACCGCCCACTACAGCGATGCCTCTGTCTTCGTCCAAGGTCTGAACGTCCCGCATGACATGCTTTTCGACACCTTAGGCAACATGTATGTAGTCAACCACGGATTCAATGGTGCATACGACAGTCTGCGATTCACTATTACTCGCATCGACACCTCCGGCAACATACACATTGTCGGGACAAATCTGGTGTATGCTTCAGGCATGGTTATTGACAAGGAACAGTCTCTCTATGTCAATCAGGGAAATGGATCCTGGAACATCACCAAGATTCCGTATGGCGGAAGCCAGTACGTTTGGACCAATTTGGACATCCAATCCAACACCCTTGCCCTGTTCGACGACGGCAACCCCGACCATTTCCGACTCTATGCCGCAGCCAGCTGGGGCGGTGGTCTCAGGGTGATTGACCACGATGGCAACTATTCCAGTTTCGGCAATTTCAATCGTGCCTATATTCTTGGCCTATCCGAAGACGGGGAATATCTCTATTTTGATACTTGGAACGATGATGAGGAGACCTCCACTATTTATCGATACTCTTACTCAGAAGACACATTCACCCCCATGTCCGGCAGCATATTCAGAGGTGTCGGAGAATGGGGTGGTATCGGTCCCGACAACAAATGCTATTTCACTGCCTACTCCCTTTCCAACCCCGACTACAAAGCCCTCTACCGCATCGATGGGATAGAATCGTTCACTGAAATCATCTCCGACCTACCCGACAGCTCCGAAATCCGTGCTCCCTTGTGGAAACAAAACGGCAACACCTACGACCTCTACCTTGGCGAAGTTGTCAATAGTAACCGCCCCAATCCCGATGACAACCGCATTATCAAATTCACCTCCCTCGGCAACTACTATGACTGGAAAGACACCATGAACGTTACCGTCTGCGGTGAAACAGAATACACTTGGCCCGTGAACGGCATGACTTACACCGAGAACGGAAGCTACTACTACCACACCCAAACCCCCGACGGCTGCGACAGCATGGTTATCTTGAACCTATTCTTCGGTGGCAGTGACACAAGTGAAACTATTGTAAGTGAAAAACATTTCACATGGCACGACTCCACCTACACGGAAAGCGGTATTTATACTTTCAGTCATGAAAATGAATATGGTTGCCCTGTTACGGATACCTTGTTCCTCACCATCTACAACTGCCCGAAAGGCATCTCCGACACCATCACCGCCACAGACTCCTACACCTGGCACAACCAATCCTACACCGAAAGCGGTATTTACACCTTCTTAGGCTATGTATATTATGAGGATAGCATTTATCAAGTTAATGATATACCTGCTGATGCTGTTTATTATTGCCCCATCATCGACACATTGTACCTCACTATCTGCAACATTCGCATTGCCGACCTGCCCTATACCGACGATTTCGACTCCTCCACCTCCTCCACCACTGCCAAGACTGGCGTAGAGCCAAACTGCTGGACACTGGTGCATCAAGACGTGACCATGTCCGACGAGTATAAACCTATGATTTACTATAACTCCGACAATGCCCATAGCGGCGATTACAGCCTCCTCCTCAACAAACGTGGCATCTATGCTATGCCCATTATCGACACCAATATCAGCGACATTAAACTGAGTTTTTACCTCAGGCAGCAACAAACCAAATACCGCCTGCAGGTAGGTGTGATAGACAATCTGGAAGACCCAAATACATTCGTGCCTGTCACTACTATCGACAACAGCAGCACCGATGTGGAATATGTCGAGGTTGACTTCTCCTCCTACACAGGCGACGGTCATTATATTGCCTTCCGCAACATCCTTGCCCCCGGCTACAACGGTGACTTCAGCTGCAACTACATTGACGACCTAACCTTGAGCGTCAACTACACCGTCACCACCGAAGTCTATCCTGCCAATGGAGGAATGGTAACAGGAGGTGGCATCTATCCCGCAGGATATACATGCACCATGACAGCCACAGCTGCCGATGGATACAACTTCCTTTATTGGACTGACGGTAGTAATATAGTCTCAAATCAGGATGTTTACAACTTCACTGTATCTTCCAATATTACTTTGACTGCCGTATTCTATGTTATTGGCTCTCAAAATCATTACTGCCCTGGGTTGAAGAATCCTATGAGTTTCACTTCCGGAGCCACTTCCGGAGCCTATGTGGGCTATTATTCCGGTCAAACGGGCCAAAAGCAAAGACAAGCTCCCAATGCATTAACAGGAGCTACTGGTGTATCAATGTTTAGTGGCATCATACCGGCCAACCAGCTGGCCAACACCACGGGTAACGGAGGAACAAGCTATTGCGGCAACACACTTGACCCCACCAAACGTTTCCGTATCATGTCTAACACTGACGGCCCCGGCACTGTCTTACAGGCAGGCAAAGACCCTCTGGTGAACTACAACCTGTCCTACTGCCCCACCGCCTTTGACCCCACCATCACCAAGTCCATCCGCTTGGGCAACTGCGGATATAATGCTGAAGCCGAAGCATTGTACTATACCATTGAGGTCAAACCTCTCAACGCCCTGCTGTTTATCTATTACGCCCTTGTGGTTCAGTCTCCCGGTCACGGAATTGAAGGAGACCCCTCCTTTGTTGTCCGCGTAACCCGTCGCAATGCTTCAAATCAATGGCAGCAAATTAGCGACACCCTGTTCTATACCGTGTCCAGTTACAACATCAGCGATGGTATTGACGGTTGGCATCGCGACGGCCATGGATATGTATATTATCACGATTGGGACAAAATAAACATCGACCTCAGCAAATATCTCTACGAACAAGTCCGCATTGAATTTTATATGAGTGACTGTTCTGCTAGCGGTCACTACGGATACTGCTACATCGCAGGCGATTGCCAACCAATGGAAATCTCTATTGACGGCTGCCACTCGGGGAATACCCAAGAAGTCGCCACCCTCTCTGCCCCCGCAGGCTTGACCAATTATGTATGGTACAAGTGCAATGCCGACGGACAATTCATCAGCAGTCCATACTTCATTCCTGACACCGTCGCCTTCACCCAACTTACTCCCGACTCTAACACCAACAACACCTACACTTGCACCCTCGATGACTTCATGGTTACCGATGGCGAGAATGCCGGACAACTCACCAACAACATGGTCTTCCGCTGCGACATCACCTCCGCACTCGACCCCGACAAACCCATTGTTACAACGCACTACGCCCGCGTCATCAACACCAAACCCGTCATGGCTATCGACTCCATCCAGTCATGCGGCGGCAATATCACCCTCATTAACCGCAGCTACGTTCCCCATAAGACTGACGGCTGCGACACCGCCGCCACGCAATGGTGGTTCTACCACAACGGCCGTGTCGATACTGCTACGGGTGCCAGCACCTCATACCAATTCGACAACTCAGGGGTCTACAACATCAAGGTACGTTCCTTCTCGCGCGATGACCACAGCTGCTATGCCGACAGCACTTACACTGTGAACATCATTCATAACACAGGCACCTTCACCAGCGTCACCGTCAACACCACAACCCCATACACCTGGCACGGTCAAACCTATGACGCCACCGGCACCTACACCTACGACTATGTTGACAGCAACGGCTGCCCCAGCACCGACACCCTGCACCTCACCGTCGGCAGCGACTGCGGCATCCAAGTCTCCGACCTGCCCTACACCGACAATTTCGACCACTACACCGCCTCCACCACCGCCAAGACAGGCGTGGAACCCGACTGCTGGACTCTCGCCCACCAAGACGTGGCTATGACCGACGAGTACAAACCTATGATTTACTACAATGCCTCCACTGCACACAGCGGTAATTACAGCCTTATTCTCAACAAGCGCGGCATCTATGCCATGCCCGCATTTGAGGGCGATGTGAGGTCGCTGCAACTCCAATTCTATCTCAAGCAGACACAGACCAAATATCAGCTTCTGGTGGGAGTAATGTCTGACCTCAACGACTACAATACCTTCGTACCCGTTGCCACTTTTAACAACACTTCCACAACCGCCTCTGTACTCCGCACTGTCGACTTCGCCTCCTACACCGGTGACGGACATTACATTGCTTTCCGCAACATACTTGCTTCCGGCTATACTGGAGACTACAGTTGCAACTATATCGACGACATCACCCTTACAGCCAATTCTCCTGTCTGCTCTATTGGTCTGTCAGACCTGCCCTACACAGACAATTTTGACCACTACACCACATCCACCACCGCCAAGACAGGCGTCGAGCCTCCCTGCTGGACTCTGGCTTACCAAAACGTCAGCATGACCGACGAGTACAAGCCCATGATTTACTACAGTGCCTCCAACGCTCACAGCGGCAGATACTCTCTCATCTTGAACAAGCGCGGCATCTATGCCATGC